>JAZUCI010000133.1:0-25072 GCA_045639045.1 Christensenellaceae bacterium | reverse complement strand
AGCCACCTTGCCATATAGGACCTGAGGTATGAATTACATATTTGGACGGCAAATTATAGGCATTGGTTATTTTAGCGCAACCCAAACCAAGAGGATATATTTTCTGACACTCCTTATCAAGTAGCGGCCCCGCCGCAGTATGAATTGCATAATCCACACCGTGATAGCCAACCATTTCCCTATTGGTTGTATTCACAATTGCATCGCATTTAATTTTTGTTATATCTTGTCTAATTATATGTAGTGGCATTTCCGATTCCTTAAAATATTTTTATATCATCCCTTTTGAGGTGTATTTAATGATAGAAAATCCTTAGGAGGAGGATCCAATAAAAACACCCCGTTATTGTTGTTAGCAATTACTTTTTCTAAAGTCTCTTTCATATATAGTCCTTTTTAATCTTTAGCCACAAAAAACTTCAAGTTTTAACAGCCTCTCATTTAATTTTAAATGATAATCAATTTTTAACTCTTCCCTCTTTAAACTTTCACATTGCGAATTAAAATATATTAATAGCCAAACATATTTAGTTATAGTTCTCTCTGTTTGAATTATTTTGCTTTCATCCTTTACTAAATAATGATATTTAGCATATTTATTTATCAAAGCTTGACATTTACCTTTTGTTAATGACAAAAATCCATCGGTACCTAAATAATTTACAAAGCAACATTCATCATTATCTTTAACAATTAATTTTAAATCAAGCAATTCATCCAATTCTTCCTTAAATACTTCCTTATCTATAACTACACGTGGGTTCTTTGCTATTTTTTCTTCTAACAAAACTGCTTTTATAAGACCTTCCCCAAACACTATATTTTCATTGGCAAAAAATTTACCTACTGTTATACCTCCTCGCACGAGCATCCCAAAATTCATCAAAAGTCTCACTTGGATTTTTTGTACAATTTCGCATAATGCTTTTAAGCAAAATAGTTGATATTTATCTTCTCTTTTAAAAAACAATAAAAAATTATCGGAAAAAGTTCTTATTTCAACCTTTAATTTTGATTGTTTCTTCCTTATCTCAGACTCTACATCTCCAATCGCAAATAGAATCTCAGCCAAAAACTTTTTATGCTCATTTTGGTCATTTTCAAAAAAAGCTTTATAGCCTAAAATGTCAAAATAGCAAATATAATAGTCCTCTATTGGCAAATTTAACTGTTCAACAATTTCTTTCGTAATCATTAAGCAACCTCATCAATTAAATAAAGTGTCTTTAATCTTTTCTGCAATTCGCCTTATGACAGGCACAACAACACTATTGCCACATTGTTTGTAAGCACTATTTAGCGATATTCCTTTAAACATAAAATCTTTAGGAAAACCTTGTAACGCTAAACATTCTAACGGTGTTATTTTTCTAATGCCGTAATCATCTTTTATAATCGGCACTCTATCTGGATATGTCCCCATATTTGCCGTTAATGTTGGACATATAAAATGCTTTTTACTAAACACACCATGGTCCGTAATTTTATACAATGCTTGCTTATTTGTTACCTTTTTCAACATTTCTTCTATCACTTGATTATACAAAAGCATAGCGCCAATTTTACTCGCAAGGTCTTCTTTTTCTTTGCCTTCTCTTGCCATATTGAACAACATGACTTTGCGTTCTTCTTTTTTATCGTCTCTCCAACGTTGTTCAATCATATATCGTACAATATTCATTACTTCATTCCCTTATTTTGTCAAACCAAAGTCATATTGCAAATAATCCGGTAATTCGTTTTCCATCACTATATCATAAAGATATGTAACAACATTTCTACCTTTCGCATTATCAAATTTGACTTGCTTGCGTGGATTGGTCATCTTGCCTTTACCCACATAGGTAAATGGTAAAACAATGCCATTTTCAGTCGAAACTTTACGAATAAATAAGTATGCGCAATCACTGTTGATTTGTTTTTCAACATCTGAAGCAGAAACGTCTGCCATACTCTCCCATTGGAAAAGCGCCGGTTCTAAAAATTTATCATTGTAATTCAAACGCTCTTCTACAGAAGCATCCTTTTTAAGGGATGCAAAGATTATTACATTTTTATCGTAGTAATAAGTTCCCACTTGATTGTGTTGTGGATTCTTCAAAAACTTTATTTGAACTTGGTCCATGCGATAGCTTTGCCACAACTTAAAATCAGACGTATCGCCGAAATCAATTAAATAACGCGTTAAACCGTAAGAAATCAAATCTTTTACATATTCATCAAATTCTTGGTCATCCTCAATATTTAACGATAACTCTCCACTACTTTCCGACACAAAACCGCTGTTATACATATAGAATAATGCGTGTTCAATTTCTTCTTTCTTACAACCTTCGATATTTTGCATTAGGAAATCTTCAATATCAGAAAGTTTGTTTGTTCCTCTTAATAAGCAATCAAAAATTAAATACTCATGTTTTCTTACAAGAGGAAGCATTGCTGATAAATAATTCGCGAAGTTTATTTGCGCGTCTGTAAAAGTCGGTAAGTTTTCTTCTTCTATACCTTTCAAGAAATTGTAGTAAGAAACATTCTTTTTACCGCCAATTTTTATACTCATAAATCTAAGCAAATCGGGAGCACAATCATTATTCAAAAAGTCCATATGTTTAGGCGCAAATTCGCAATTTATATACTTTTTGAAATTAAAATAATCTTGCTTCATATAAGATAAGCTGTTGAAATTTTCGTTTTCTATATAAGTTATAATTTCTTCTTTGCTTAAATCATCAACATTAATTTCTACGCCATAATCTTTAAGTCCCAACGCCTCAAAATCATCACGGACAAGAGATTGCATAAGTTTCTTTTCCATGATAAAGTTCTTAGAAAGGCTTCCAAGCGCAAATGCAATTTGAACGCTCCGCTTATAACTGTTACCTATAAAGTCAAGAACTGTAACATATGGTTTATTGTCATACTTACGAAGCCCACGACCAAGCTGTTGAATAAACACGGTTGAAGATTCCGTAGGACGTAAGAACAGCACCATATTAACGCCGGGAATGTCTACACCTTCATTAAGAATATCTACCGTGAAAAGTATTTCGATACCGCCATCGTCTTTTTGTAAATCGTTATAGGCACGAACACGTTCACCAATATCGTTTCTACCAGTAAGATATGCTGTTTTATATCTTTCCCCCATTGCTTCACACATCATTCTTGCATGGGTTACATTACGGCAGAAAGCAAGCGCCTTAAGCTTACCTGCTCCCCTATGAGCTTCAATTTGTGCAGAAATAAAGTCTGCATGTTCATCACTTGCAAGTTGAGCAATCATTCTACGCTCTTCGCTTTTAGAAAGTCCATAATCTACAAGTTGGTCTCTAATACCGTAATACTTAAATGGAACAACAAGTTCGTTGATAATTGCATCACGCAAACGAAGTTCGTATGGAACGTTTTTATCGAATAAATCAAATACGTCCTGATTATCCATACGTTCAGGTGTTGCAGTAAGTCCAAGCAAAAATTCTGGTTCGAAGTAGTTTATAATCTTTTTATAAGTATCCGCCGTAGCATGGTGACACTCGTCTATAATAATGTAGTCAAATTCACTCTTTGAAAAAAGTTCAAGAGACTTACACATAGTAAGGTTGGTTGCAAAAACAAAGTCTGCATCCATCTCTTTACTTTCGCCACTAAAAATCCCATACGTAACACTATTTCCAAATACATCGGCAAAAGTTTCAAGAGATTTTTTCAATATCGAACCTTCATGGACAATATATAAAAGACGTTTAGGGCTAAAGTTGAGAGCGTCAAATGCCGCAAGATAGGTTTTACCGCTGCCCGCCGCCGCAACTACAAGTGCACGGCTTGTCCCAACTGCACGATAACGATTAAGTTCTTTGAGGGCTTTTCTTTGCATGAAATTAGGCTTAATATTTGCAACCGTTAAGTCATAGTCCATGTCCCAACGTTCTATTGCAAAATTAAGTTTGTTGGAGTACAAATTAATAATTTCACTATTTAAAAGATGTGTTGCCGCCCATTTTTCCTCAAACTCAAACATGGCTTGAGTATAGACTTCTGGATTATCTTCTTTAACAACAACATCCCACTCAATGTTTTTTAATAAAGCATATCGAGTAATATTTGACGAACCCACTATAGTTTCATAACAATCTTCAAACTCAAAAAGATACCCCTTAGAATGATAACCCAACGTAGAATAATGATTATCGTGGAAACACTCATAATCCAAATGACATTGAAAATTATCATGTTTGTTTTGAAGCGCGAAAAAGCTCTTTATCGATTCTATATCGGTAAAGTTTTGATATGTAGAAGTAATTATACGCCCTTTGGCTCCACGTTCAACTGCTGCCTCAATATCTTTGAATAGTAAAACAAGCCCTGCCTTCTTAATGAAGCTAACTGAAAACGAAAACGCTTTACATCTCCGCAAATTATCTTTTATTTTATCGAGAAAAGTTATCTCTGTATAGTTTGTTAAAAATTGATTTTGCATTTGTTTAACCTTTGTCACATTTCTGTATTGGCTGTCCACATTTCACATTGACTCATTACTATTTCAATAGCATTTTCGTATTGCTCAGGTGGATATTTATATTTTTTAAGCAGCCTTTTTACCATTTTTCTCATACCAGCCCTAGCGGTTTCTTTCTTCTGCCAGTCAATAGTGCGATTTTTGCGAAGCATTTCCGTCAACTCTCGCGTCATAGCAACAAGTTCTTCATTTTCGTAAAAGTCTTTAACGTTTTCAGGTTTAGTAAGAGCATCATAAAAAGCGAGTTCTTCCTCAGAAAGCCCCAACTTTTCACCTTGCTTGCGCAAATCTGCTATCTCCTCCGCCGCTTTTAACAATTCTTTAATTACTTCTTCATTCGTAATTAAGCCATTATAGTAACTATTCATCAATAATGTTATTTTTTCAGAGAATGTTGTAGCTTGAACAACGTTTGTTCGTTTGTAAATAGCAATTTGTTCTGCCATAAGTTTTCGAAGAATTTCTACAACTATGTTTTTCTCTTTCATCTTTGCAATTTCCTCTAAAACATTAGGGTCAAATAACGAAAATTTCTCGCCCAAATGCTTGCTTTCAAACAAGTTAATAACACCTTCACTTTGAATACTCGCTTTTAACAATTCATTAATTTGAGAATTTATTTCCTTTAGCGAAAGAGGTTTAGCCCCAGCACCTTCCATTGAAATCTTTGTAACCGTTGCTCTCACCGATTCGAAGAATGCAGCGGCTCTGCGTTCATCTGAATTGGTTAAACCCGAACATAACGAATGTGCTTGTTTTAACAATAACGCCTCTTTAATGAAAAGTTCTTTCCTCTTTGGAACTTTAACATCTAGAATAAAGTTTACACCACTAGTAATACATTTAGCCATAAGCAAAGCATTACCTGTTAAAAAATCATTAAAATTAAATCCGTGCATCAAGTCTTTACAAACTTGCAGTTTTTCTTGGAATTTAGGATAAGCAGTTTTAGCAATATCCATGTCTCCATAACGAGCACGGTCACGAGAAGAGTATTCTTTCATAGCTTCTTTTAAAGCAGAAGCAATGCCGACGTAATCAACAATCAACCCACCTTCTTTATCTTGGAAAACACGATTAACACGCGCCACTGCCTGCATCAAATTATAACCATGCATTGGTTTATACACATACATAGTCGCAAGTGAAGGAACGTCAAATCCCGTCAACCACATATCAACAACAATGGCTATCTTCATTGGGTCATTATTGTCCTTAAACTTACGTGCAAGCTCTTCTTTATGAGATTTTGTTCCTATAACTTCTTTCCAGTCTTCAGGATCGCTATTGCCGCTAGTCATTACAACCCCAACCTTCTCTTTCCACTCGGGACGCATTTCTAATATCTTACGATAAATCTTCATCGCAATAGGACGAGAATAAGCAACTATCATTGCTTTACCAGTCAAGAGATTAGCTCTATTTGTTTCATAATGCTCTATTATATCCAAACACAACGATTCAATAGTAGAATCAGCGCCAAGAACACTTTCCATCTGCCCAAGCATTTTCTTGCTCTTTTCTATAGTAACAGAGTCCGCTTGTTGCTCTAATAAATCATAAGTGGAATCAATCAACTGCAATGTGTTTTGATCTAATTTTAAGTGAATAACACGGCTTTCGTAGTAGACAGGACGAGTTGCACCATCTTCTACTGCCTGCGTCATGTCGTAAACGTCTATATAATCACCAAATACTTCTCTTGTGTTGCGGTCTTTAATAGAAACAGGCGTTCCTGTAAAACCAATAAATGTTGCGTTAGGAAGAGCATCTCGAATAATACGGGCATTACCGACAACAATATGTGCTTCTTTTTCTCCTTCTTCATTTTCAGCCAATACAACTCTTTCCTCAAAGCCATATTGACCTCTATGTGCCTCATCTGCCATAACAACAATATTTCTTCTTTCAGAAAGAGCCGTTTCGCCCTTTTCAAATTTAAACATTGTTGTAAAGATAATACCATTAGCGGTTCTGCCTTCCAACAAGCTCTTCAAATGCTCTTTGCTTTCTGCTTGAACCGGAACTTGTCTTAAAAATTTAGCACATTTGGAGAACTGCATATATAATTGATCATCCAAATCAATTCTATCCGTCATTACGACGATTGTCGGACTATCTAAAACCTCTTGTAATAAATGTGCATAAAAAACCATGGATAACGATTTACCACTACCCTGAGTATGCCAAAAAACACCACCTTTACCATCAGTGGCAGTCGCAACCTTAGCTTTTTCAACGGCTTTCTTAACAGCAAAATATTGATGATATCCTGCTAAAATTTTAATCAATTGTTGATTACTTTCAGAAAAACAAATAAAGTTCTTAATTATATCTAACAATCTTGCTTTATCAAATAATCCTTCATAGAAAGTATCAAACTGCGCATAAGCCGTATTTTCATAACTACCGTCTTTCGTTTTCCATTCCATAAAACGGTCAAGACCAGAAGTAATCGTACCTGCCTTATTCGCGGATAAATCGCTTATTACGCAGATAGCATTATAATAGAAAATTGACGGAATATCTTGCATATAATTGCGAATTTGATTATACGCATTCTCTACCCCAACTTCGTCTTTAGACGGACTCTTTAATTCCATCAATACTAAAGGCAATCCATTTATAAAAAGAATTATATCAGGACGACGATTATTGTATCCTTCAATAAAAGTAAATTGATTAACTACTTCAAAAGTATTGTTTTCTACTTTTTCATAATCAATTAACTTTACTATAGAAGATTTTTCTTCTGCTTTATAAAAATACTTAACTTCAATGCCGTCTTGCAAGTATCCCATAAAAACAGCATTCTTTTGGACAAGACTACCATTATCAAAGTTTTTAAGTTTCGAAATAGCTTCTTTGATTGCTTCTATAGGTAACCCCTTATTTAATCGAACAAGACAATCTAAAAGTGTAGCCTCCATAAAAGGACTACTATAATCTCTTTCCAATTCTGGTGCGTAAATATGAGAATACCCCATATTCTTAAACAATTCTATAATTGCTTGTTCGTACGTATTTTCATTAAAAAGCATACTATCGCCTCCTAAATCTAGCTATTTAATTCAAAGTCTTTTTGGTGTCTACATTATAGGTATAAAACAACCATAACATGGTTTCAAAATACTTATCCTCAAACGTTTCCATTTCCGCGTCCGTTAAGATTTCATGTATTTTACCTCTTCCATTTGCTCTATTATGAATAATAATAGTAATATCCTTGACAGCTTCCATTATCCATCGACAAACTTCTTTTTCCTTTGCAATACTCAGTCCAAACAATTCCCACATGTAATCAAGAGGCGGCGTTGGATTATGGTTATACAACTTCGATCTATGTTCACTATAAAGAAAAAGAAAATACTCGTCAATGTAATCAAGTAAACTTTGATTCCCTTTTGGAAAGAAACCAAGTTCAGTGGATATGCGAGAAAATTCTCTCCTCCATGTTAAATCTTTCCACTCTTCCTCGCGATAAAAATGATAAGCACAATGGAAATACTTAGCACCATCATATAAATAATTACGCCCTAACTTGTGTTTTTCAATATCCGCTATTAATAGCTCTATACAATTATCTACCCACTCTGTATCTGTTGGTATAATCATATCAAATTCTGCTTGCCTAAGTATTTCTTTTTGTAGTTCAGAAGAACAACGACAAAAATTTGTATAAATTCTTCGAGTGTGTTTATCGTGACGATAAAAACTGGAAGCCATTACGCATAATGGAAGATACCCTCTTTCTTCACTATTTTCAATCAAAAAAACATGTGCTTTATCTTCTAATTCTTTTTGCTTTTGCCTATTTTCTAAATGCTGTATTTCTTTTTCATGCCTAGTTTGAAGCCAATATATAAAAAATGATATAAAAACAGTCGCAAAAAGGGAAAGAACTCCTATAACAATTTGTATTATTTCAGCAAGAGTCATTTTTTTCTCCGTAGTTTTTCTTTTGAGTGATATAAACAATAATTTATCGGCTTAAATCTCTATATTGGAAACATCAAGTTCGCCTGACATGAGTCTGGGAAGCAATGAATCACGCAATGAAGAAAGTTGCTCGTTCTCTAATCCATTTGCATAAATCACTTGATGCATAGAAGCAGACAAGCTGTTAAACTGTTCGATTAGTTCAAAATCCGGCAAAAAGATCGTTTCTTTCTCAAGAATACCATTAATATTTAAGTTTTTAATACCCGTAGTACCGTTTTCGTAAGAGAAAAAAACATCGGTATCATAAAGGTATTGCCAATAATGATACAAGAACATGCTGTAACCAGTTTTAGGCTTTAACGCTTTGCAAAAGTTAGTGCACACCATGCCTTTGTCATAACGATTAAGCAACGCTGTTGAAATAGCTGCGGCTCTACCTGTAGACTGAGTTGGACTGCCTCCAGAAATTTCAACTACAATATCACCATCTACAAGTTGCTTAGCTGCGTAATTTTTGGGTAATATATAACGTATTGGCATTTTACCTTTATTACCCAGTTTAACTTCGGGAATATCAGCGCCGCGGATGCAGTAAACCATTTCCGTATTGCTTCCTAAAGGAGAATCTTTACCCCAGTCACCACTTATTGTTGTTTCAACGATATCGGAAAATGTTCCAATATCCCAAGAATCGCGCTGGGGATTATCAATAAAATAATTCTTAAATAAACTTCGAGCTTGCTCGTATAAATTATTGTTTATCTTATTATTTAATCTTATTTTATCGTCTAAAATTGATAAAATTGATGATATTTTTTCTTGTGTAAGATAATCCGGTAAGTCAATTTCGTAATCACCTATTTGTTTTGCGCTTATATGAGATATAGTAGTTCCTGTTTTTACCGCATCCAAATAAGCCCCAAATTCATGAGATTTTACTATGTACCAAACAATTTTCTGTGGCACATTTTTGGCGCACAACCTTGCAACACGTTGCACCAGCAACAAGGGCAAATCATCTTTAGTAACTTGAACAAAATTAGTGCTTACATTGCCATCCATGGCAATTAAAACATCTTCTTCTTTTAATAAATATCTCTCTAAATCTTTCGTGTAATAATTCCACCAACGCGTTTGATTGCCCCATCTAAACCCTGCACACGAAACATTCATACCACGAACCAAACGAATTCCATCTCCATTTTCATTAAACAGCTCGCTTTTGAATGGAAAACCAACTTTAATATCGCATATATCAGAAAGTTTATATTTCATATCCAATCGCCCCTAATTTTTTGCGTATTTCTTCTTCCAACTCACGAGATTTAGTAAACATTTGCGAAAGTTCAGAAGTTAATCTCGTCATCTTTTCATCAAACGGTTCATCATCTTCTTCTTTATCTTCGATTCCTACATATCTACCAGGTGTTAAAATATAATCTTGCGCTGCAATATCTTCTGTTGTTTTTACCGCGCAGAAACCTTTCACATCTTCCAGCGTTCCATCAATAAACACATTGTAGGTATCAGCAATCTTTTTAATATCCCCTTCTGATAATTCACGAAGTTTACGGGTAACCATTGTACCCATTTTACGAGCATCAATAAATAACGTCTTACCAGATTGTTTTTTGTTTTTAGACAAGAACCAAAGCGATACGGGAATTTGTGTTGTATAGAATAACTGCGTTGGCATTGCAACAATACAATCCACCAAGTCTGCATTAATAATATTTTTTCTGATATCCCCTTCACCTCCAGACTGCGACGACAACGAACCATTAGCAAGAACCATACCGATTCTGCCGTTAGGTGCCAAGTGATGAATCATGTGTTGCAACCATGCAAAGTTGGCATTACTTGCAGGAGGAATACCATACTTCCAGCGAACGTCGTCTTGTAATTTATCCGCACCCCAATCAGAAAGATTAAACGGCGGATTTGCCATAATATAGTCCGCTCTGAGCGTAGGATGACAATCATTGAAGAACGTGTCCGCATTGTATTTACCTAAATCCGCATCAATACCACGAATCGCCAAATTCATTTGCGCCATTTTCCACGTCGTAGGGTTAGAGTCTTGTCCATATACAGAAATATCGTTGATATTACCACTATGATTCTCTATAAATTTTGCAGACTGTACAAACATACCACCAGAACCGCAAGCAGGGTCATAAACTCTGCCATGGTAAGGTTGTAATACTTCAACAAGCGTCCTAACAACACACGACGGCGTATAGAATTCACCCGCCAATTTACCTTCTTGTTCTGCGAATTTGGAAAGGCAATATTCATAAGTACGACCAAGAATATCCTTTTCACTTCCCTGTTCGTGCATTTGAATATTAGTGAACAAATCCACAACATCACCCAATCTGCGCTTATCAAGTTCAGGACGCGCAAAGTTTTTAGGGAGAATATCCTTTAATCTCTTATTTTCCTTTTCAATGCTACGCATTGCATCGTCAATTACCACACCAATTTCAGGCGTATGTGCTTTTGCTGCAATATCACGCCATCTTGCACCTTGCGGAACAAAGAAAATACCTTCGGAAGTATATTCATCGATATCTTCTTCGAAACCGTCACCTTCTGCTTTTAATTGTTCGTATTTTTCGTCAAAACGGTCTGAAATATATTTTAAGAAAATCAACCCCAATACTACGCTTTTATATTCTGAAGCGTCCATATTTCCACGCAATACGCACGCCGCATCCCATATTTTCTTTTCAAAACCAATATTCGCTGTTATTTTTTCGTTAATCATTTTTATTCTCCTATTACCACATCATTAGATTTCTAAAACACTCTATTGCTGTTGTGATATCACTATATTCTCTAAATGTTTTATAATCTCTTTTTTCGCTATTATAAATTTTATTTTGGGGAGCGAACAAAGCTTGCGACCAAACATTTTTGTTTATATCCATTAACCATATTGATATTGGAGCACTACCTAAATTTGAAACAATTACTTCATCCGTCACATAACTCACACGAATCTTCACCGTTTGCTGCGGTTTTATTGTTTTCTCCAATATAACAGAATAGTTCAAAAATTCATTCTTATAATCGCTTATATATTCGTTGTTTGATGCATTAAACAGTGAAGTGTTTTTAGATAAGTTTGTTATTAAATATAAATGGTCTATTTCCGTTGCTCCAATATTTTTAAGGACATAGTCAACAGAAACCCATTTATCCTTATTTACAATATCAGGATTATATTTAAAGCAAGCACGACCTATATCTTTGAAGTCTTTTATACTCGCCATAACCACTTCTAAATCAATGTCAGAAACTCTTTCTCCGTCAAAATAAGAATATTCTTGTATTTCTAAACGTGGGCGAGCTTTAATCTGTTCCTCTTCTTTTTCTTTTAGACGACGACGCTCTTCTTTTGCATCTTTACTTCTTTCGTAGGCTATAGTTATTAACACGCCGAGGAAGGTAAATAATCCACCCACCAAACCACCTAAGATACTAGCTAAAATTTGTACATCCATAGTTCACCTTTGTATTTGCTAAAATCATTTTGATTTTAGCACAGTAAATATGACATCTTCCGTCATATTAAATAAATTTCTTAAACGCTTGTTTGTATTTTAGCGTGTATTCTTTAATCCATGAGATTTCTTCGTTTAGTAAAGAAGAATCACTTAAATCATATTGTTTTGCTAAAAGTATTCTACTTGCCTTCTTTTCAGGCAATCTTCTCCAATCAAGCGGTTGTCCAATAATAGCCTCTATCTCGTCTTTATTCTTATAGAACTTATCAAACAAAGCTTTGTCATTAGATATGTAAAGTTCAATAACAATTTCGTTTCTTTGAACTAAATATAAAATGGCTATATGACATTTAGGCGTACCAATGCTTAAATCATACCAATGGTCTGTTGACGGTTTACGAGGTCTAAACTGGTTCTTGTAATTTTCATCCAAAAACGCCAACTCATTAAACTTATTCCAAAAACCTAATCTTGCTTGAAGTGTCGTACTATTTGTGTCAATGCCAGTCTTTTTAATTTCCTTGGTCCAATTATTAGGTTCTTCAACAATATTGAATTTAGGCGCAAGCATCGAGTCATTTATCTGCCAAAGTTCAATCTCTATTAAAAAGAAATTAATGTCTTCGTCCGAATGATTATTTAACCACTCAATAGCTGCTTTATGTGCATCACGAGCATGTTTTACTATCCAAATAATAGTCGTTGCGCTTTTCCCTGCCGCATATGTAATTATTTGACCAAGATGAGTATGATTAGAGTCTTCCAATTGATTTTCTATAATAACTTTCTTGCCAGTATTAGTATCAACACCTACTATATCAGCACTAAACCCGTCTACATCTGATTCAGTTTCTTCCACTTCAATATCCATACCAATTGTTTCGCTAAGAAGTTTCATATTCTCTGGTTTTGCCAACCAAGGAGTAAACTCTAAAGCTTCATGCGCCCAAACTTGACGCAAATCATCTATCTTTCTCATTATTCCTAATTGCATCATAGTCTCTTACTCCTCTTATTTTTCTGTTGCATCAACAACGTCGCCAATGTTGCATTCAAGCACTTTGCAAATGCTAAGAATAACGTCTAAAGAAACGTTTTCGTTCTTACTCATCTTTGCGAGTGTGGACGTTGACATACCGGTTTTTATACGCAAATCGGTCTTTGTCATACCTTTGTCTATAAGTAATTTCCATAGTTTATTATAATTTGCTGCCATAAAAATACCCCTTGGTATAAATAGTTGATTCTATTATAGCATAATAGAATTAAAATTGCAAGAACAATGTTCGACTTTTTAAATAATAGATTCGAATTTGAACATAAAAAACGTCGGAGGTAAAACCACCGATGTTTTCTCATCATTAAATTACATTTTTAAATTTCTATAAAAAATAATGTAAATCCAGCCTTTTTCATTACGAAAAAGGCTGGATTTTGGTCTTCCCGTCGGGGCTCGAACCCAAATCGGTCGCTTAGGAGGCGACTGCGTTATCCCGTTACGCTACGGAAAGATTTTGATGTTTTGAGAATTATTTCTCGTTAAAGTTGTAACATTATACTCCTTGTTGGTGTATCATTATTATAACATATTTTTCCTTTGTTGTCAACAATGATTGTTGATAACAACATAAGAATCGTACAAGATAATTCGGCAAAAAATACCCGATTCGTTCCAAATAAATGGCCCTTTTGACGCCTTTAGCATAAAGTGTTAATAGGACGGTTGGTTCAAAAAAACAGGCGATCTTGTATCGCCTGTTTTGTCGTTACACTTGCAATAATCAAGTCCGTTTTTAAAAACTTTTTATCAAGGTCAAGCAAATAAATGACATACTACGTCGTTTTCGAAAGAAGAGTATAGCATGTACCAACATTTAATACACGTTAATGGTTAACTGCAAAATATGCAAGTATTCCTTTTATTACCTCTTCAGGAGTTTCTCCTACGTCTACAATCAACATCAAAGCATCCTTCTGCTGTTTGGTATAATTGCGGTTGTTTTTAATTATTTGTTTTAAACCTTCTTTAGTAAGATGCTCCATAAATTTGTTATAGGCATTATCCATTGTGTACCTCTTGTATTTTCGTCAATATTTCCTTATCTGCTGGGCAGAAGTCGTAGTTTGGAATTTCGTTTGGCGTAATCCATTGAATATCGTTATGTTCGATTTTTTGTGGTTCTCCCTCAGCTATGGTTGCGTTGAACAAAGTTAGATGCACCGTTATGTCGGGATATTCGTGAACTACGTCCATAAACACGCCACCGACAGAAAGAAGAATATTAAGTTCCTCCTTACACTCTCTAACAAGCGCCTGCTCTTTTGTTTCACCTGGTTCCACCTTGCCGCCAACGAACTCCCACAGGAGCCCCCTTGCTTTGTGCGCTGGGCGTTGGCAGATCATAAATTTATCGTCATCCCATACAAGGGCTGCTACTACTTCGGTCATGTTTACTCCTTATTTTGTGGAAGGGTTTTCAAAAATTTTATTTGCGCTAATCGGCTTAACCAACGAAACAATTTGAAGGCTTAATTAAACCTTCTTTTAAATGTGGCTGCTATGCTTTTAAATTTTGGATGTTTCGTTCAATTTGCTTGATGATGCGGATAAATTCCGCATCGCTTTTGCCTGTGGGATCTGGCAACCCCCAATCCATATCAAAGGCTTTACCGATAAAGGGACAGCCTACCCCGCACCCCATAGAAATTGCTACGTCGGGCATAGGGATTTTATCAACGGTTTTACTAAACTGTGCCTGCTCCATATCAATGCCGTAAAGCGCCTTGATTAACCGTACCGCGTCCTGATTGATTTGCGGTTTCGTTTCCGTTCCTGCCGAATAAAAGGCAAATTCGTTACCCCGCAAATGCTTCCCTAACGCTTCTGCAATTTGACTGCGGCAAGAATTATGCACGCATATAAACGCTATCTTCTTTTTCATAAAAACGCGCACCGCTCCCCAATGCATTGATTGTTTTTTGCCGAATGCGTGCATTGAATCTTTCCTACTTCCATTTCCACGCCAAGGTGTTCTTTTACGAAGTCCACGGCCTTTAATATAGCCAAGTACGAATCGCGCTTGCAGCAACGGGGTCCGCCAACCCTTCCGATTGCGTCTAGGGCAGAAGCCGTCATTTGGTTTGCCAGCCCCCACGCCCTGTTGGCAAGGGGCGTAGCCCCCGTAATAATAGAAAGGAATATTCCCGTGCTGACGCCCGCGCCGCAGGCACCCCAAAACCCGCAAGCGCCGCCGGGAACTTGCTTGCCCCTTACTTGCATTTCCGCAAGCGATTTTGCAAGATCAATTTTCCCGCCTGCGTTTTTATAAGCCGTTAACAATGCCGAGCCAACCATAACGTGATGCTCGGGGCCGTGCATATGACAAAAAGGTAAATCCATCAGTTTTTTCATAATTTGCACGGGATTTTTAGATCTTTCCGCAAGGCATACGCCAAGCACGGTATCCATACCCCGCGTATGACACTCATTACAAACGTAATGTCCGTTTTTACAAACCGTTTTGCTTTGTTCTTTTTTATGACAAACGGCGCATTGCATTTCCCCGTCTTCTTCCAAATACACTAGCGGCGCGCCGCAAATTAAGCATTCGTTTTCCATATTTTCCTCCTTTACGTAAACAAAGAAAAATTTTTATTCTTACCGCCCTTTATAACGCGATAGCAAGACCTGCAAGGGCCGCGAAAAGCGTAGGCAACGAAATAGCCGCGCCGTACAAAATAAAGGTTTTAAAGCTAAAACGGACCTGCTTTTGGCGAATCAAATCCGTAAACATAATGCCCGCAAGCGCGCCCACGGGGGTTAAAAACGCGCCCACGTTAGAGCCGATAACGGTGGCGTAAATTGCTTGCTGTTGCAAAAGCGCGGTGGGCATACTTGGGATGGTAGCAAATAGAACGCTCATGGGGATATTGTTAATCAAGTTGCACGCCAAAAAAGAGCTGACGCCGTACTTTACAATCACACCCTCCTGCCCTAGCCACGCTGAAATTTTTTCGGTTACCCCTTGCGTTTTTAATGCTAAAACAAGGGTAAACATAGATAAAACGAAGGGAACAAGCGTCCAAGGAAGGCGCTTTACGGTATGCGTAAGGACCGAAAATTTTTGTTTATGTATCGCCGAAAAAACAAGCGAGCAAGCAAGCAGCGAAAGGGCGCATATCGCGCATATCAGCCACATATCTAACCCCATATACGAAGAAAAAACCAGTAAAATTAGGCACCCTGCCAAATGGATTAACCCCGCTTCCACGGGCAATTTATCCTTTAACGGTTGGGGGGCGATTTCTACCGCAAGGGGGGCTTTAAGCCTTTTTTTGAATAAAAGCAAAAGCACCGAAATTTGCGCGATTCCCGCAAAAAGGGTGGGTAGAATCATCACTTGCAAGTACTGTAAAAACGTAATACCGCTTGTAGAAGCCAAATATACGTTCGTGGGATTGCCGATAATTAGCATCATACTCCAAGTATTAGCGGCTGCAAATTCCGCCACCAAATAAGGAACGGGGCTGATATTTGCGTTCTTTGCAAAATAGCAAAGGAAGGGGGTAAAGGTTAAAATCACCACGTCGTTAGAGGTGAAAACGGTAAGCACCGCAACTAAAGCGTATACGACCAAAAACAAAGTTTTTTGCCCGCCCCTTGCGTGCGCGGTAACGTGCGTTGCCAAGTACGCAAAAAAGCCCATTTCATCCAAAAATACGGATAAAAACGTCATGGATAAAAACAAAACGAGTATTTTTAAGGGATTCATACCTTGGCTTGCCGTAAGCCCTTGCCAAAACCCTTTTAGGGTGATTCCCCCACACAAAAACATACAAAAAGCGCCGATTAACCCCACCATCCAAAAGGTGGAAAACTCCCTTTTGCCTACGTGGATTTTAGGAAAAAACAACACCGAGGATATTAGACCGATTACGGTAACACCCGAAAGAATAACGGTTGCAATCATATTCTTTCCCCCTTCTTTACGCTTGATTTTGCGCGCTTTCTTGCGGCGATTTTTCTTCGCGCCTCAGCATTAATGCTTTATAAACTTTGCGGTACAAAACGGTGCTGACGATAAACGTTAACCCGTCCGAAACGGTTTGCGATACCACCACCCCGTAAAGCCCTACGAAATGATTTAAAAGGATAAGTACGGGGATTGCTATCGCGCCTTGGCGCAGCACCCCCAAAAGAAGGGATTCCTTTCCCTTTCCCATGGCTTGCAAACAGAAAATCTTTTGGAAGTTGGATATCATAAACGGGGGCGCAAGGCAGGCGATTCGTAAGAAATTCGTTCCGTACGAAACCGTTTGCGGATGCTGAATAAACAAACGGATAATTACGGGCGCAAAGGCTTGGCAAATTGCAATAAACGCAAAGGCCGACACCATACCCCACGTCTGCGCGGCCCTGGAAAACGCTTTCATTCGCTGATAATCCCCCGCGGCGTAATTATACGCAACAAGGGGCATCATCCCTTGGCATAGCCCCATACCGATATTTAGGGGCAACATATCAATTTTGGTTACGATGCCGTACGCGGCAAGTTCAATATCCCCGTAGTTTTCGGTAAGGTTGTTTTTGATAATCAAAACGGCGTTGGCAAGTAGCGCGGTAATTGCCGAAGGAAGCCCGATGGCAAACACTTCCGCCATAAGCCCCTTACTGATACGCGCCGCCTTTGGGGAAAGGGTAAGAACGGATTTTTTTCTTAAACGGTAATACACGTATGCAAAATACCCAAAGGAAATCACGTTAGAAAGCAAGGTGGCTACCGCCGCCCCCGTAACCTCGTTCCCCTTGGGCAAAACTACGAACATAAACAAAGGGTCTAAAAGAATATTGCAAACGCCCCCAAGGGTAAGGCCGAAGCCCGATTCCTTGGAATAGCCCGCGTTTCGAATTAAGTGGGACATCGTAATGGAAAGCGTGGAAGGAATCGCCCCCACAACGACCACCCAAAACAAATAACTTTTGGCGTAATTTAACGTGTTTTCGGATGCGCCAAGCAAGCGCGTAATCGGTTCTAAAAACAGCAAGCAAATAAGGGAGTACACCGCGGCAAGCGCAAAACTGCCGTAAAAACTGAAGGAAGAAACGTTGCGCGCTTCTTGATCCCGTTTTTTACCTAAAAGGCGGGATAATAGGCTACCCCCGCCCACCCCAAACAGGTTGGCAAGGGAGTTCAGCATAAAGTAAAGCACGCCCACCAAGGTGGCGGCGGCTACCTTATACGGGTCGTTACTTTTACCGATAAAGTACGTATCCGCCAAATTATACACCATGGTGATGAGTTGACTGACGATGCTGGGGATTGCCATAGTAAGCAGCGCCTTTCCTACGGGCGCGCTTTCAAACAAGCGGCGCTTTTCTTCCGAAAGCACTTTTTCTTGCCCTGCCATACAAAATCCCCCCTTTTTTCGTAAAATCTTACTAAATTATACACCCGAAGGGAAAATTATGCAAACAATTCGCCCAAAAAATATTTTTTTCTTTAAAAAAGAAAAAGCAGACCGCTCGGTCTGCTTTTTTATATCTGCGCATTCGTTATTCTACGGGCAACGTTACGGTAAAACACGCGCCCCCTTGGGGTGTATTTTGCGCTGAAATGCTACCCCCCGTTTTATCCAAAACGCGTTTTACAAGGGCCAAGCCTAAACCGTTCCCTTCCGCTTTTCTTGAAGTATCCGCTTGATAAAAGGGTTGAAAAATGCGATCTTCCGCGTGCGGAGTGATACCCGCCCCTTCATCCGCCACCGTAAACACGGCGGTGTTTTCCGCGCGCTTTAAGGCAAGGGTTACCGTACCGTTTTCGGGGCTGAATTTGATGGCGTTATCAATGATATTTACGATAACGTGAGATAACAAACTTTTGTTATAAAAAATGGATATTTCTTCCAAATTCGCATCGAAAGTAATATTTTTTGCTTCCCATTTATATTGCAGTTCGGCAACCGTGGTACGGATTTGCTCGTCCAACTCATACCGCGCTTTGGGTTTTGCCAAGGCGTTGTGTTCCAAACGGGAAAGCACCAAAATGTTACTAATCAGTTCGTTCATTTTACGGGTAGTTTCCAAAATTTTTTGGGTGTAGACCGCCCGTTCTGCCGGGGTAAGTTCGGGATCTTGCAACAGTTGGGCGTACCCTTCCAAAACCGAAAGGGGGGTTTTGAATTCGTGCGAAACGTTGGAAACGAAATCCCTTTGCATTTGTTCGGAAGCGCGCAGTTCCCCAATCATTAAGTTGAAGGAGTGGTTGATACTTGCAATTTCTTCAAACACGCTTTCTTCGCTTACGCTTACGGTTAAATCCCCGTCCGTAACCGTTTTCATTGCCTTTTGCAGGTTTTTAACGGGCGCAAGCAACAGTTTCCCAATAAAAAAGGACAAAACCGCGCCGATAATTAGCCCTAAAAGCCCCGTAAGGATAAAAGTGGGAATACGGAGCGCGGGGGGCAAATACTTGGTTAAAATCGCTGAAAGAACGCTTTCCACGCCCACCGCGATAAACACCGTGATAATGGTGAAGAAAATAAAGTAAAAGTGAAAGGTTCGGGTTTTAAATCCCCTAACCTTGGCTTGTTCGTTTTTTTGTTTTTTCATTTACGTACCGCCTTATAACCGATACCGCGGATGGTTACGATTTCAAAATCTTCGCTATCGCGGAAGCGTTCGCGAAGGCGCCCCACGTGTACGTCCACCGTGTGGGTATCCGTGGGGGTATCGTATCCCCAAATTTCTTCCATCATTTCCTTGCGGGTGAAAATTTTGCCCGGGAACGAAGCCATTTTGTATAGCATCATAAATTCCTTTTGGGGCAAAACCATACTTTCCTTTAAGGTGGTTACGGTAAGCGAATCCAAATCCAAAACCGTTCCGCCGATGGTAAGTTTCCGTTCGTTTGCCATTTGCGCGCGGCGGAGAAGGGCGCCCACGCGGATTACCAGCTCCCCTACGTTTACGGGCTTTATCATATAATCGTCCGTACCAAAGGCGAAGCCTTGGCGCATATCTTCAAATTCCGCTTTTGCGGTTACGGTTAAAACGGGCATTGTGTTCCCCTTTTCGCGAAGGGAACGTACAAGGGAAAACCCGTCCTTTTTGGGCATCATTACGTCCGAAACGAGCAAATCGTAAAAGGAGGTAGCAAGGGCGGCTTCCGCCGCTTCCCCATCCGAAACTACGGTTACCGCGTAGCCGTTTTTTTCCAATACGTGGCGGAACAACAACGCAAGTTCGGTATCGTCCTCCGCAATTAAAACGTGTGCCATTTGTGCCTCCTACTATCTTCTTTCTATTATAAACCAAAGGGGGGATGCGGTCAACCTTTTTTGCATAAAAAACCGCCCGTTTGCCGAAAAGCAAACGGGCGGAAATCTGTTTTTTAGCAATTTACCTTCGGTAAACCTTGCAAGCCGTTGCAATAGCCGTGGCTATTATACCACGCCTTGCGCCTTCATTGCTTCTGCAACTTTAATAAAGCCTGCAATGTTTGCGCCTGCAACTAAATCGCCTTCTACGCCGTATTCTTTCGCTGCGTCGTAAGAAGCTTTGTAGATGTTCTTCATAATATCGTGAAGTTTTTCATCTACTTCCTTTGCAGACCAGCTGTAACGCATGGAGTTTTGGCTCATTTCCAAACCGGATACCGCTACGCCGCCTGCGTTTACTGCCTTGGAGGGAGCAACGATAACGCCGTTTGCCTTAAGGTAAGCAACTGCTTCTGCGGTGGTGGGCATGTTGGATACTTCTACGTAGTACTTAACGCCGTTTTTAACGATGTTCTTTGCATCTTCAATGCCAACTTCGTTTTGCGTTGCGCAGGGCATAATTACGTCTACCTTCGTATCCCAAGGACGCTTACCTGCGAAGAATTGTACGCCGAATTTATCCGCGTAATCTTGTACCTTATCACGGCAGGATGCGCGCATTTCCAAAAGGAAGTTTACTTTTTCTTCGGTGCTGATACCATCGGGATCGTAAACGTAGCCGTCGGGACCGGAAATGGTTACAACCTTACCGCCAAGTTCGTTTACTTTGCGAACGGTACCCCAAGCAACGTTACCGAAGCCGGAGATTGCGAAGGTTTTACCCTTAACGTCTTCCCCAAAGGATTTCAACATTTCTACGGTGTAGTAAACCGCGCCAAAGCCGGTTGCTTCGGGGCGAACCAAAGAACCGCCGTAGGGAAGGCCTTTACCCGTTAAAACGCCCGTAAATTCATCGCGAAGGCGTTTATATTGACCGAACATATAGCCGATTTCACGCGCGCCAACGCCGATATCCCCTGCGGGAACGTCCGTATCGGGCCCGATGTATTTTTGCAATTCGGTCATAAAGCTTTGGCAGAAGCGCATAACTTCGCCGTCCGACTTGCCGCGTGCATCGAAGTCCGAACCACCCTTACCGCCGCCCATGGGAAGGGAGGTAAGGCTGTTTTTGAAGGTTTGTTCAAAGCCAAGGAACTTGATGATGCTTTCGTTTACAGAGGGGTGGAAACGTAAGCCGCCCTTGTAGGGACCGATTGCGCTGTTGAATTGAATACGGAAACCACGGTTTACTTGTACTTTACCGTTATCGTCTACCCAAGGAACACGGAATTTAATAATTCTTTCGGGTTCTACCATTCTTTCAATCACGCCCGAGGTGATGTATTCGGGGTGTTTTTCCAAAACGGGTTCGATGGATTCCAGTACTTCTTGTACTGCTTGGTGAAATTCTCCTTCACCGGCGTTTCTTTTGATAACTCTATCCATAAGTTCGTTGAGATAGGCGTTTTTGAAACTCATTTGTTTTTACCTCGCAAAAAATTGAATCGTAGGGAAAAGAAAAAACATTTCCACCCTACGCAAACCATTATAACACAGCGTTTTTTTCTTTGTCAACAATATAAAAAAAATTCTATCCCACTTTTTGCGTTTTTTTAATAAAAAACGCCGTTTACGGGGTAATTTTTCCCGCTAACGGCGTTTATTTTCGTTATTTTTCCGTTTTCCCTTACTTATTCGTCCAAGCGGAACAAATCTTCTAAAGATTCGCGGCGTACCGCAAGGCGGTCTTCCCCGTTTGCAATCATTACCACGGGGGGCTTGGGCAAGCGGTTGTAGTTGGACGCCATAGAGTAGTTATACGCGCCCGTAGTCAAAACGGCAAGGATATCACCGCGCCCCATACTTTGCGGAAGGGATACGTTTTCTTGCAAAATATCCCCGCTTTCACAGCATCTGCCCACCACCGAGTAGGTAGCCGAAAATTCTTCGTTCATTCGGGTTGCGGGAAGAACGGTATACGCCGAACGGTACAACGCGTAGCGGGGGTTATCCGCCATGCCGCCGTCCACCGAAATATACGTTTTATACCCTTCGATTACCTTGCGCGTTCCCACCGTGTACGCGGTAAGCCCCGCGTTTGCAACGATGCTTCTGCCCGGTTCCATACAAATAACGGGAAGGGGCAAACCTAACGCTTGGCATTTTGCCTTAATAGCGGATGCAACCGTGTGGATATTCGCCGCAATATCAATGTGGGGATCTGCCGCGGTATATCTTACGCCGTAGCCGCCCCCCAAATCCATAACGCTTGCGGTATAGCCAAGCTCGTCCCGCATTTGCGCCATAAAGGCGAACATAATTTCCACCGTTTGCAAATACACATCGCTATCAAACACTTGCGAACCCACGTGGCAATGATACCCAACGAATTCTACGTTGGGCAGGGAAACGGCAATTTCCACCACCCTTTTCGCCGCGCCCGTTTCAATGGGAGAGCCGAATTTGGAATCCACCTTGCCCGTTGCAACTTCCGCGTAGGTGTGGGGGTCAATACCGGGGGTTACGCGCAAAAGGGCTTTTTGCTTTACGCCCAGCTCCCCCGCAATGCGGTTAATGGCGTACAGTTCTTCTTCGTTATCCGCAACGAAGTATCCCACGCCGCGATGGATTGCATAGCGCACGTCCGCATCCGTTTTGTTATTGGAGTGGAAAAAGGCGTTTTGCAAGGGATATTCCGCGCTGTAAGCGGTGGCAATTTCCCCGGAGGAAACTACGTCAATCCCCATTCCTTCTTCCTTCATTACACGGTAAAGCGCGCGGAAAGCCGCCGCCTTGCTTGCGTATAACGCGCGGCAGTTTTCCCCAAATTCTTCACGGAGGGCGGTTAAATAGGTACGGCAGTTACAGCGAACTTTGTCTTCGTCAAACAAATACAACGGGGTGCCGTACTTTTCCGCCATAGCGCGAACGGGAACGCCCGCAAATAATAGGTCGTTTCCTTCCACGGTTAAATTGTTGCAAATCATATCTCTTTCTTGCATAGGTATCCTTTGGGTTTGCGCTTCCGTGCAATCAAATTACAGCAGATGCGCCAAAAGTTCTTGTTTGGATAAGGGGGAAAGGTCTGCGGGGGAAATATCCAACACCGTTTTACAGCCGTAATCCCCTTTTTGGTAAAGCTTGTGTACCGCGCGTGCGTAAGCCACTAACACGCTGGCGGTAAATTCGGGGTTGCTATCCAATTTTAAGGAGTATTCAATAACTTGCTTGTGCTCCCCGTTTTTCCCCGTTGCGCCCGAACGGATTACGCTGCCGCCGTGGGGCAATTCCGCGTGGTTTTTCTTTAATTCTTCTACGGTTACGAAGTTTACTACCGTATCGTAATCCGCAAAGTAGTTGGGCATGGTTTTAATGGCGGTTTCCACCGCGGTTTTATCCACCCCTTCGGCTACCGCAACGTAGCATTCGCGCAAGTGCTTTTGACGGGTGGTAAGGGTGGGGTTTTCCCCCTTTCTAACGCTATCCACCGCTTCGGTTTTGGGAACGGTGTATTGGCGCGCGTCCAAAACGCCGGGGATACGGCGAATGGCATCCGAATGCCCTTGGCTTACCCCTCTGCCCCAAAAGGTGTAATCTTGACCTTGGGGAAGCACCGCGCCTGCATAGGTACGCGCGATGGAGAACATACCGGGATCCCAACCGCAAGAAATTAACGCGGTGGTTTTTGCCGTAGTTGCCACTTCGTCTACTTTGGCAAAGTGCGTGGGAATATTCGCGTGCGTATCAAAACTATCTACCACGCAAAAATCCTTGGCTAAAGCGGGGGTGGTATCGGGCAAATCGGTAGCGCTGCCGCCACACAAAATTACCACGTCAATTTCCCCTTTCATATCGTAGATACGTTCGGCTGCGTAAACGGGCGCGCCGTAGCTTACCACCGTTTCGGGATTTCTACGGGTAAAAATACCCGTTACCGTTACCCCGTGATTACGGCAAGCAAGTTCTACGCCCCTACCTAAATTTCCGTATCCGTAAATTGCAATTTTCATAAATTTTCGTCCTTAAAAATACTTGTTTCCGCTATAAGCGGAAAAGATTAGTTTTCCTTTACGATATCCGCCATGGTATATAGGCCTGCGGGCTTGCCTTCTAAAAAGGAAAGGGCGGACAAAGCGCCTTCCGCAAACAGGGCGCGGGTGAACGCTTCGTGCTTTAAGGTAATGGTTTGCGTTTGGGTGGAAACCATTACTTCGTGCACGCCCACGATGTTGCCCATTCTTACCGCGTGAACGCCGATTTCATCGGGGGTACGCTTACCGTTACCGCTTCTACCTACGTTCGCGTACGCTTGGGGGCGCACTTCCTTAATTGCGTCAACTAACATAACCGCCGTTCCGCTGGGGGCATCCAACTTTCTATCGTGATGCTTTTCCACGATTTCAATTTCCGCATCGGGGAAAGCTTTCGCGGTTTTTTTAGCAAGTTCTACCAAAACCGCAATGCCAAGCGAATAGTTGTACGAGAAGAATACGGGGATTTCCTTTGCCGCGGCAAAAATCATTTCCTTTTCTTCGGCGGTTTGCCCCGTGGTTGCTACCACGATGGGCGTTTTGGTTTTTACCGCGTACTCCATCATTTCCTTGGTTAAGGAATGGTGGGAAAAATCCACGATGCAGTCGGGTTTTTCCTTTACTTCGCTAAAAGCGGGATAAACGGGAACGGAATCCCCCGCCGCCGCTTGCATATCCACGCCGCAAAGAAGGGTATGACCGCCCGTATTTTTATTCAAAAGGGCAACCACTTCCCTACCCATAAAACCGTGAAT
>JAZUCI010000132.1:0-3144 GCA_045639045.1 Christensenellaceae bacterium | reverse complement strand
GGCCTCCGACTTCCCGTAATTTTACCCGAAAGCAGCAAATCCTCCCCTTCTAAAAGGCGTACCCAAACGCCCTGCCCCGTTACGGATAGCGCGCCTTCCGCCGTTTGCACGCGAATTTCCGAAGGGGTGCATTTTAGCACCCGCTTTACCCCTTCGATAAACGCGCATCCGCTAAAAAACGTTACCCTGTACGGGCTTACCGTTTTAGAAAGAATCTTCCCCATTTCCGCATATAATCCCATAAAAGCCCCCTCCTATTCCTTTGCGATTATCTTATGCGCGCGAGGGGGGATTTTAGAAGAATAAAACGAAGCCACCCCACGGCTGGCGCCGTGGGGTGGGCAAAAATTCAACGGATATTAAAAAGAGTTAAAAAAGGCTTATTCGTCCTCTTCTTCGTCGTATTCGTCCAAAAGGTCTTCGTCGTCCTCGTCGGGCAGTTCTACGTCTTCGGGAATTTCATCGAAATCGTCCACTTCTTTGTTATCCGCGTGCGCTTCACCCGTGTAAGAATCCGTTTCTTCCTCCTCTTCCTCCGCAAAGGCTTCAAAGGATACATCCTCAATGTAATCGTCCTTATCGTCGTCCAAGAATTCCTTCCAAGATTCGTCCTTTTCTACGTCCATTTCGTCGTCACGGCGGGCGCTTGCTTCGTCGCGGCAAGCTTTACACATTTCTTCGTTCGCGCGAATATAGTTTTGCTTGCAGATGGGGCAAAGTTCGGTGGCTTCGGCGTCAATTTCTTCCTCGTCGTCGTTGGCAAATAAAAGCTTGGGGCCTTTTTTCAATTCCGCTTTGCATACGTCGCAAAATTCTTGCTCCTCGCTGATATAATTCAAATCACATCTGGGGCATTTGATATAAGCTGCCATAGTCTTTCTCCTTTGACGATTTTTAACGCAATCATTATAGTAAGTATTTTCCGTTTTGTAAACTGATTTTATGAAAATTTTTCGCAAAATTTTAATTTTTTTCGCATTTTTTGGGAAAACGGTACAAAAAAGCGCGCGAAAAACCCTTCTATACTATTTTATATGTTTAAAAAAAAGAATTGGGAACGGAAAAAAGAACGTTCGGAAGGCGTTTTCCCACGCGGGATATCGCGCGTTGCAAGCAAAAGCCTTGTAAAAGCGGTCGCCTAAAAAAGAAACGCGCCGCAAAAAAGGGTGCAGCGCAAAATTTCAGTCCTTTAATTCAATTTTCCCAGCGCTTTACAGTAAAAGCGCGGCAAGAGCAATCGCGCCCACGCCCAAGGCAATGGCGGAAAGTACCCGAAGGAAGGATACGGGGGCTTTGCCCGTAATTTTACCGCTTTCCCCGTTTACGTACCAATTATACCGCTTTTTGCGGTAGGTAAAACGCCCCACGTATACGGGAAGTAATACGTATTTGTAGGTTGGGCTGGTATGTACGGTGGAAACGTTTAAGTAAGCAACGCGGTCCGCGCCGTAACTGCGAATAATTCCGTTTCTAATCGCGCTATCCATTAGCGTTTTGGCTTCCCCCCACATTTCCTCTACGGGGCGGTTGTAGTGGTTTGCCATATAGCCGGATAAAAATTCGCTGCGGAACGCCAAAGCGCCGTTGGTGTTATAAGGGGCAAGTTTTCTTAACGTTTTTTCTTCCACGCGATGATCCGCGTTCACCGTAATTTCGTCAAACGCATAATCGTAAGAACCGCTTACGTGATACCAACGGATTTCGGTGCGACGGTTTTTGCCCGAACCCACCGTTACCGTTTCCCCAAACCGCCCGTCGTACAGCGATTCGGTTATACTATCAAAGGTAAAGCAGGGGGAATACACACCGCCAAGCGCTTGGGGGCTTACCGATTTTTTGAATTTGCCGGGGGCGAACAGTTTTTTCTTCGCCCACTTTTTCGCTAATGCGGAAGCATCCCCTTCCGTAATGGTAAAGGGCACGATGCCGTTGGGTTTTACCCCGGGAAGTTCGGTAGATTCCAAAATGTTGGCTGCACCGCAAAAGGGGCAGTTTCGCGCCGCGGATCCCGCGGTTACCACAACCTTTGCGCCACAAGTTTCACATTCGAACAGTTTATCTTCCGCAGCCCATGTTTCACCCGTGATTAGGGCGTGCTTTAAGTCAATTTCCGCCGTTAAAAACTCGGTGGAAAGCGCCTGTTTTTGCCCGCAGTACGGGCATAGTAAACCCTGCGTTTTGGGATCAAAACGCATATTGGCGCCACACCCTGGGCATTTGGTATTCGCGGTGGAAACCTCGCTTAAATCGCTATCCTCCACCCCCGCGGCTTTCCCCGCGGCAATTTCGTTTAACAGTTCTTCTTTCATAAGTTTTTAATATGCGGTTTTTATCGCATAGTTAAGGTAGCTTGGTTATCGAAGTATGAATTCATAGCAGTAAACGCAGTAGCGCGTAGTTTATACGGCTTCTTATTCAATGCCTGCGTTTAACGCGTTCAACATCGTTTCCAAAGGTACGCCGTGCGCCATAGCGGCTTCGCCAACGGTTTCGCCGTGAGCCATCGCGCAGCCTAAGCAATGCATGCCAAAGCCCATTAAAATATCACCCGCGTTGGGGTTTAATTCAACTGCTTCCATAATGGTGGTGTTTTCGGTAATTTTCATAGTGGTTTATCTCCTTTTGAATTGATTTTTTGTTAGAATAAAGTTTTTTGCGCTCTTATAAAGGTTGTGAAGAATCAAGTTATACAAGGCTCGTCGGTAAATTGGGATGAGATGAACCTTGTAGGTTTAGAAGTCCAAATTCGCAGCAGTAACGCAGTAGCGCGCCGCTTATAAGCCGCCGTGTTAAGAAAGCGGAGAAACAAGCGATACAAGGCTCGTGAAAAATACAGGCGAGGCGAACCTTATTGGTTGCCGAGATTGTATTTTGAAACAGTAACGAAGTAGCGCACCGCTTATAAGCCGCCAAAAGGTGGCGGAGAACCAAGCAAGCCGAGGCAAACGCGGATTTCCCGAAGGGCGCATACCTTAATGGTATGTAACCAAGGGAAAACGCAAGTTTAACAATGGATTGCGAAGGTTATACACCGCCGTGTTAAGAAAGCGGAGAAACAAGCGATACAAGGCTCGTGAAAAATACAGGCGAGGCGAACCTTATTGGTTGCCGAGATTGTATTTTGAAACAGTAACGAAGTAGCGC
>JAZUCI010000131.1:0-51110 GCA_045639045.1 Christensenellaceae bacterium | reverse complement strand
CGGTAAAGCCCTTGCATATCACGGTGTTTGAGGAAGGGAAACAAGTATACGCTTCCCCCTCGGTAATGGAAATCCGCGCGTTTGCCCAAAAGGAACTTGCTACCTTCTGGGAAGAATACAAGCGTTTGGATCAACCCCACGTGTATAAAGTGGACTTATCCGAAAAACTGTATAACTTAAAACGCGATTTGCTTATGAAGCATCGGGGCGAAGACGCGTAATCAAAACGTCGTTAACGGGAAAACCCGTTGAGAAATAAATTTAACAAAAATAGGAAGGAGATACTATTATGGCTATTTTACCCATCATTTTGTTCTTTGCAATCGTTGCAGTAGACCAAATCACGAAAATCATCGTTGCTGCGGCAGACGTGCAATTCGTTATCATCGACGGATTGCTTTCGTTAGAATATACCCAAAACAGCGGCGCTGCTTTCGGTTTGTTCGGCAGTCAATCTTGGGGCATCGCGCTCTTCTCGTTGATTTCCATCATCGCTATCGTGGTTTGCTTCGTTGCTCTTACCAAAACCAAATCCAAATTGCTTTCCAGCGGTTTAATGGTTCTTGCCGGCGGTACTGCGGGTAACTTAATCGATCGCCTTTGCACCCTTATGTACCAAATGTTGGGTGATAAGTTCTACGGTTTAGACGGGTTTGCCGGTGGCGTTCGCGACTTCATGAACATTCAATTCTTCGCTAACATCAACGTTGCGGATATCGCAATTACCGCAGGCGTAATTATCATCTGCCTATATTTATTGTTCCTTGGCAAAGATCCCGTTTTCAACTTCAAAAAGAAGAAGGCGGAAGAAACTGCCGTAGAAGCGCCCGCTGAAAGTGAAGCGCCTGCAGAACAAGAATAACGGGTTAACTTTTCCTTTTATGGAAGCGCAAACTTTTACCGTCCAGCCGAAGGATTATGGTCTTCGGCTGGACGTGTTTCTGGCGAATAGCGTGCCCACGCTTACCCGTTCCCGCTTAAAAAAGGAAACGGATAACGGCAACGTCAGGGTAAACGGCGCGGTGGTTAAGGCGGGATATACCCTAAAAGCGGGGGATTCCGTATCCTTTACCTTGCCCGATCCTACGCCCGTAGAAGCCACCCCCTTAAACATCCCCCTTTCGGTGATTTATCAGGACGACGATCTTGCGGTAATCAACAAGCCGCAAGGTTTAACCGTGCACGCAGGCAACGGAACGGGGAATGAAACGCTTGTCAACGCCCTTTTATTTCACTTGGATAAGTTAAGCGGGGTAGGGGGAAAACTGCGCCCGGGCATCGTGCATCGCATTGATAAAAATACTTCGGGCGTGCTTCTCGTTGCGAAAAACGATAGCGCGCACGTGCATCTATCCAAACAAATTGAAAAGAAAACGTGCAAGCGTAAATACCTTGCGCTTTTGGAAGGGAAAGTAAAAACCCCTTCGGGTAGAATAGAAACCTACCTTACGCGGGATAACAAAAATCGCACCAAATACGCCGTATCCTTTTCCACGGGGAAGCAAGCGATTACCGATTACCGCGTGGTAAAAACGTACGAAAACTACACCCTTTGCGAATTCTCCTTGCAAACGGGGCGTACGCACCAAATTCGCGTACACGCCAAACATTTGGGGCATCCCGTGGTGGGTGATCCCGAATACGGCTTTGCAAAGCAAAAATTCCATTTGGAAGGGCAATTGTTGCACGCGTATGAAATCACCTTTCAACACCCCGTAACGGGCAAAGAAATGTGTTTTTCCGCGCCTTTGCCCGAGTATTTTCAGCAAGTACTCGATAAATTAAAATAAGGAAACAACCACCGTGCGGTGGTTGTTTTTTGGGTGAAAACATGAAGAAATTAAAGGCCGTTCTGTTTGATTTGGACGGAACGCTTACGGATACTTTGCAGGATTTAACGAATGCGGTAAATTACGCGCTTGCCGAAAATAAAATGCCCCTTCGCACTTTGGCGGAGGTTAGAAAAATGGTGGGAAACGGGGTGAAAAACCTTGTTCTCCGCGCCCTTCCCGAAGGAACGAAGGAAGAAGATTTCGCGCGGGTTTTCGCCTGTTTTACGGAATATTATAAAGACCATTCTTTGGATGCCACCAAGCCTTACGCGGGCGTTTTGGAACTGTTGCATTTTCTAGAAGAAAATGGCGTAGCCCTTGCCGTTCTTTCCAACAAGGCGCACGCCCCCACCGTAGATATCGTAAACCGCTTTTTCCCGCGCGTTTTTTCGGTTGTGTTCGGGCAAAGGGAAGGGGTGCCTAAAAAGCCCCATCCCGCCGCGGTGCACGAAATCCTTAAAATGCTTGGCGCAAGCGCGGACGAAGCCGCCTACGTTGGGGATAGCGAGGTGGACGTGCTCACCGCAAAAAACGCCAATCTTGCATTGTTCGCGGTAACTTGGGGTTTTCGCGATCCCGAAGAACTGATCAACGCGGGCGCAACCAAACTGTTTCATACCGCCGAGGATCTTTCCAAAGAAATCCTTTCCCGCATTTAAACCATGGGCATAGCAAAGCCGAATCGGTAGGAAATCGCCATATATATAAGGTATACGTTCAGCGCGAAAACAAGGGGCAAAAATACCACCAAATGCAAACTGGTCAGCCGCCATTTTTTAATTAGCATATAAAGGTATACCCCCAGCGTTCCCCCAAGGAACGCCGCAACGAACACACGCGCGTCCGAAACGCTTTTTTCCGCCCCTTCGGTACGCGCCTTTTTTTGCGCGGACATCAGTAAAATGCCGTAAAAATTTACCGCCAACAGGTAAATAGCAAACAAAACGTAAATAAAAACCACTATTTTTCCCCCTTACTTACGTAAAGTATGCGTAAAGAAGCGGAAAAAATAGAAATTTACGAATTTTTTTTGCAAAAACAGGTGCAAAAAATCCCGTTTTATGTTAAAATAGAAAGGGTGATTGCTCACCGCAAAAAGAAACGTTAGGGGATAAAAAGATGAAATGTATGTATTGTGGCTGCACGGATAGCAAGGTTATCGACTCCCGCTCGGCAGACGAAGGCAGTAGTATTCGCCGTCGCAGGGAATGCAACGGCTGCGGTAGAAGATTCACCACCTACGAAACCATTGAAACCACGCAAATTTTGGTGGTAAAAAACGGTGGCAACCGCCAAACTTTCAATCCCGCAAAACTGAAAAACGGGATTATCCGCGCTTGCGAAAAACGCCCCGTTTCCATGGTGAAAATCGACCAAATCGTGGAAGATATCCAAAAGCAAATTTACAACAGTTTGGAACAGGAAATTACCAGCAAGCAAATTGGCGAAATGGTAATGGAGCGGCTAAAAGAAGTGGACGAAGTTGCGTATATCCGCTTCGCTTCCGTTTACCGTCAGTTCAAAGATATTTCCACGTTTATGAAGGAAATCGAAACGTTACTTTCCAAAAACTAATCGTAAGCCGGGCACCCCGGCTTTTTCGTTAAAATAAAGGGGGAAAGGTATGCAAAAACGCGTACGAATCGGCAAGATTGCCATTGGTGGGGGGGAGCCTATCGCGATTCAGTCCATGACCAGCGTAAAAGCGGAAAACGTTACCGCCACGGTAAACCAAATCCGCGCTATGGAACGCGCGGGCGCTACTATCGCGCGCTTTGCCGTTTCGGATGAAGCGGATGCTTTCGCTATTCCCGAAATCAAAAAGCAAACGAACGCCGCTTTGGTTGCGGATATTCAGTTCGACCATAAACTTGCCCTTCTTTCCATTGAAAACGGCATTGATAAGGTGCGCCTAAACCCCGGCAATATCGGTGGGGAAGGCAATCTTCGCGAAGTGGCCGCCTTACTGAAAGAACGGCAAATCCCCGTACGCGTGGGCAGTAACCTTGGCAGTATTCAAAAGGAATATTTTGAAAAATACGGCGCTACCGCCAAAGCTTTGGGGGAAAGCGCTTTGGCGCAAGTTTCTCTCCTTGAAAAACACGGGGTGGAAAATATCGTAATTTCGGTAAAGGCTTCCAGCGTTCCCTTAACCGTGCAAGCGTACCGCTACGTTGCGGAGCGCACCTCCTACCCCTTACACGTGGGTGTAACCGAAGCAGGTACCTACGATACGGGTATGGTAAAAAGCAGTATGGGGATTGGCGCGCTGTTATTAAGCGGTATTGGGGATACCATCCGCGTTTCGCTTGCGGCAGACCCCGTTAGGGAAGTGTACGCGGCGAAAAAGATTTTGAACGCCGCAGGTTTATACCCCAATATGGCGGAAGTTATCGCTTGCCCCACTTGCGGTAGATGTTTATGGAACGCCGTAGAGGTAGCCGAAAAGGTGGAAAAACTTACGCAAGATATCACCGTTCCCGTAAAAATTGCGGTAATGGGTTGCGTGGTGAACGGCATTGGGGAATCGCGGGATGCGGATTTGGGCATCGCGGGCGCGAAAGGCGGCGCGGCGATTTTCCAAAAAGGAAAGGTGTTAAAAACTGTTCCTTTAGAACGCGCGGAAAGCGAATTTATGGAAATTTTAGCCCAAGTTTTACGTGAAAAACAAGGCAAATAGGAAACGAAACCGCCCAAACGGGCAAAGGGGGAAAATATGGATATCAAACAAATGATAGAATCCTTACGCGCAAGCGACGAAGCGTTAGAAACGCTAAAACTTGCGGACGTAGTGATAGACCAAAGGCGCAGAAGCGTCCATTTTTCCTTTCTCTGTGAAAAAACCGTAAGCGAAGATTTGCAAGAGCGCATCCTTCACACGGTAAACGAAGTAGTGCCCGACGGGTTTTTGGGCGTTACCGTAGGCGTGGAAAAACGGGTTGCGGATAACGATTTGGTGGTACATACCGTATATAACTATCTAAAAACCACCCAAAACGCGGTATCTTTTGAACTTGGCAAGCAGGATATCACGGCGGATACCTCCACCCCCGTAAAACGTTACGTGGTTTCGGTTTCCCCTTCGGCAAAAAAACTGCTGGATAAAAGCAACGCAATCGCCAATGCGGACGCGCTGTTAAACCGTACCTTTTGCGGCACCTTTCAAGGTAGCGCGGTTGCGGAAAAGCCCGAAGAAAACTTCGTTCCCTTGGCCGAAAACAACACGGTAAACTTCCGCGTTGCGCCCGTACGCGTGCGTTCCTTTTACGTAAACGAAGTGTTTCCCGTGGACGATAAAAATATGGTGCAAACCGCCCTTTATATGGAGGACGCGCTCATGGAAATGGAGGGTGTAATCCACGCGGGCGTGGTGCTTTCGGTTAGCGAAAAGGAAACCAAAAACGGTAAGCCCTATTTCGTGTTTGAATATACCGATCGCACGGTGGCAAAACCCTTACGCGCGTTCTATTTTTCTAAAAAAGGAACGGTGGAAAAGGTGCGCCAAATTAAGGAAGGGGACGCCATCATCACTTCGGGCAAGTACGAAAACGGTGGCGGAGGCCTTCGCTATACCATCCAAAAATTAAACCGCTGTACCTTCCCGCCCGATTTTAAGCCCATGGCAAAGGAAAAACGTCAGCCTGCGCCCGAATACCGTTTGGTGCGCCCCACGGGTTTTCATTCCACCCGCCAAAAGGCGCTGTTCGACGTGGAAGAAAAACTGCCCGAGTGCTTAACGGGTAAAACCTTCGTGGTGTTCGACTTGGAAACCACGGGTACCACCCCCACGGCGGACATGATTACCGAAATCGGCGCGGTGCGTATCGTAAACGGCAAAATTACCGATCTATTTTCCACCTTCGTCAATCCCGAACGCCCCATTCCCGCAAAAATCGTGGAACTTACGGGCATTACGGACGAAATGGTTGCGGATGCGCCCAAATTTAGCGAAGTGGTAGGGGATTTTTACAAGTACGTGGAAGGGGCGATTATGGTTGCGCACAACGCGCCCTTTGATATGAGTTTTATGCGCTTCCACGGCAGAAACTGCGAATACGTGTTTGATAACGCGGTAATGGATACCCTGGATTTTTCGCGTGAGGTACTCCCGCACCTTGCCAATCATAAATTAAACACCGTTTGCGCGCATTTTGGCATTGAATTTCAGCATCACCGCGCCTGTTACGACGCATTAGCCACCGCAGAAATGTTTTTGGAGCTAATAAAGTTGCAAAAACGCTTGCCAAACGAAAAAAAATAGTGTATAATGAATATACTTGAATAAGATTGACTTTTATTTGAGAGTGGCTCGCCACTCTCAAATCCTTTTATAAGGGGGAAAATGTATGAAAGTGAAGGACGTTTCGGAAATAGAAACGCTTGCAAAAACCGTTGCGGAACCCTTTGGGTTCGAAGTGGTGGAAGTTCTTTTCAAAAACGGTAGGGAGCCCGCCTTAACCATCTTTTTGGATAAGGAAGGGGGCATCGATTTAAACGATTGCGAAGCGTACCACAACGCAGTCGATCCCGCATTGGACGAATTGGATCCCACCTTCGGCGCGCCCTATACCTTAAACGTATCCAGCGCCGGGGTAGACCGTCCCTTTAAAACCGAACGGGACTACGAAAGGAATTTGGGAAAGTTGGTTGAAGTAAAACTGTATTCGCCCGAACAGGGTAAGAAATACTTTGAAGGCGTTATGGTCGCCTTCGATCAAGGTACGGTTACCGTGGAAGAAAACGGCAAAACCTACCGCTTACAAAAAACGAAAATAGCGAAAATCAATCAAGGCGTCGTCTTTGATTAATCCCAAAAAGGGAAAGGAGAAAGGAAATGATTAACAAGGAATTTTTTGCCGCTCTGGAAGATTTAGAACGCGAAAAAGGCATTAGCAGCGAAGTGTTTTTGGAAACGTTGAGAAACGCAGTAGGCTTCGCTTATAAGCGCCAAACGGGTATCGCTTCTAAAATCGTAATGGAAACGGATCCCGAAAAGGGCAGCATCCGCTTTTTCAGCGTAAAAACGGTTGTGGAAGACGTAGAGGATGAAGAAAACGAAATCTGGATTTTGGACGCGCAGGAAGAAAATCCCAACGCCAAAATCGGGGACGTAATCACCAAAGAATTTATTCCCAAGGACGTAGGCCGTATCGCCGCGCAAACCGCAAAGCAAGTAATTATGCAAAAACTGCGTGAAGCAGAACGCGATAATACCCTTTCCGCTTTCTCGGATAAAGAGGACGAACTGATGACCTGCTTGGTTCGCCGCGTAGAAAACGGCAACGTTTACGTGGATTTAGGGCAAGGCGAAATGGAAGGCGTTATGCTTCCCCAAGACCAAACCCGCGGAGAAGAATATCGCGTTAACGATAAGTTAAAGGTATACGTAAAACGCGTAAAGAGTATGGGTAGAAACGCGCAAGTTTTGGTTTCCCGTTCTTGCGCAGGTTTAGTAAAGCGTTTGTTTGAAAACGAAGTACCCGAAATCCGCCAAGGCTACGTAGAAGTAAAGGCCGTTGCGCGTGAAGCGGGCGAAAGAACCAAAATCGCCATTTACGCGGAAGATTCCCGTATCGATCCCGTGGGCGCGTGCGTTGGTAATAAGGGCGCGCGTGTAAACGCGGTAGTTGCCGAACTCGGCCGTGAAAAAATCGATATCATCCTTTGGAACGAAAATCCCTTGGAATTCATTGCAAAAGCCCTTTCCCCCGCAAAAGTACAACGCGTAATTATGCTTTCCGAACAACAAAAAGCGGCGCGCGTAGTAGTAGCGGACGACGTGCTTTCGCTTGCCATTGGCAGAAACGGCCAAAACGCGCGTCTTGCCGCTCGCCTTACGGGTTGGAAGATTGACGTAAAAAGCGAAAGCTATATGTTAGAACACGAAGCCGAACTTGCCGAAAAGGATTTGGAAAAGTACGGCGTGGATATTGAAGTTCCCGTGGAAGAAGCAGAAGGTAACTTGGAGATCTAAAAACGGAGAAAGGATTTTTCAGTATGGAAAAAAAGATTCCCTTAAGAACGTGCGTTTGTTGCAGAAATTCCTACCCCAAGCAACAGTTAATCCGCATCGTCCGTACCCCCGAAGGGGAAGTGAAGGTGGACGAAACGGGAAAAATGAACGGCAGGGGCGCGTATGTATGCAAGGAACCTTCTTGCGCAAACCGTATGCTAAAAGCAAAGTTCTTAAATAAAATTTTCGGTGTAGAAATTCCCGAAGAAGTGTACGCTTATCTAAAGGAGGCGCTCCTTGGATAAAGCAATTACCTTTTTGGGATTCGCGCAAAGAAAACGCGCGGTGGTAAAGGGCGTAAACGCCGTATCTTACCAAAAAAAAGCGTGCCTCCTTATTCTGTGCAGTACGGCAAAGGAAAACACGGTTAAGGATGCAAAATCGCTTTCTAAAAAATTTCACGCGCCGCTACTTGTAAGTAAAGAACCCGTTGAAAATTTGGTTCACAAAGAAAACTGCAAGTTAATAGCGGTAACGGATACGAATTTGGCGCGCGCCATACTGGAAAACGTGGGCGAAACGTTTAGCATTTTAGAAGAAACGGAGAACTGAAATGGCAGATAAAGAAATTCAAAAAGAAACCCTAACGTTAGATAAAATCAAGGACTTTAAGACCAACGAAATCGAAGGTCTGAAGAAAGGCTTTTCGGATTTGAAGCGTAACATTGGGGACGTACTGAAAAGATTAGACGAAAAGGGCAAGGACTACCTTCGCATGAAAAAGGAACGTGAAGAAGCGGAAGAAAAGCGCCTTGCCGAAGAAAAAGAACAAGCCAAGGCAAACGAAGCGGCAAGATTAGAAGCCGAACGCATTGCTGCGGAAAATGCGAAAAAGCAAGCGGAAATCGCTAAAAAAGAAGCGGAAGAACGCGCAAAAGCGGAAGAAATTGCCCGCGCTAAGGCGCAAGAAGAAGCCGAAGCCAAGGCAAGGGCGGAAGAACGCGAACGCTTGAAAGCGGAAATGGAAGCGAAAAAGGCGGCGCAAGCAGCCGCAGCGCAACGCCAAGAATTCCGCCCCGCGCAAGGTCAACCCCGTAGAGAGTTTACCCCCGGTCAAGGCGAACGCCGTCCTTACGGCGACCGTCCCCAAGGGGAAAGAAGACCTTTTGGTGATCGCCCCCAAGGCGAACGCCGTCCTTACGGTGACCGTCCCCAAGGGGAAAGAAAACCCTTTGGCGACCGTCCCCAAGGCGAACGCCGTCCCTTTGGCGATAAACCCCAAGGCGGTACGGGTGCGCCCAGAATGCCCAGACCCATGGGTGGCGCACCTAAAATGGAAATGCCCGCCTTCCCCAAGGAAGCAACGAAATCTTTCGGCCCCGCAAAGAAGAAGGCGGACGGCAAAAGTTACGACGATAAAAAGGCAACCGTTAGCAAGCGCGCTTTAATTTCGCGTGAACTGAAAATTGAAGATTTTGACGATAAGGAAAGCGGTTACAGAAAACTTCGCGTAAAGAAAGCGAAAACTAAACAGCAAACGCCCCAAATCAAAATTGAAAAAGCGATTATCAACACCGAAATTATCGCAATTAAAGTCCTTTCGGAAAAACTTGGCATCACGGCGGCGGAAATCACCAAGCGCCTGTTTAAGGAAGGCATCATGAAGACCATTAACGATACCGTAGATTACGATACCGCAGGCTTTATTGCGGCGGATTTGGGTATCGAACTGGAATTGCAATTGGATAAAACCGCCGAAGATATCTTAAACGAAGCAAGTCGCGATACCGAAACGGATGAAATTGCAGCGGTAAAACGTCCCCCCGTTATTGCGGTTATGGGGCACGTTGACCACGGTAAAACCTCGCTACTTGACCGTATTCGCCACACCAACGTAACCGAAGGGGAAGCGGGCGGTATTACCCAACACATCGGCGCGTATAGCGTTTCGGTAAAGGGTGAAACCGTAACCTTCTTGGATACCCCCGGGCACGAAGCGTTCACCGCAATGCGTATGCGCGGTGCGCAAGCCACGGATATCGCGGTTATCGTAATTGCAGCGGACGACGGCATCATGCCCCAAACGGTAGAAGCCATCAACCACGCAAAGGCGGCAGGCGTTTCCATCGTAATCGCTTGCAACAAAATTGATAAGCCCACCGCGAATATCGACCGCGTGAAGCAAGAACTTACCGAACACGGTATTTTAATTGAAGAATGGGGTGGGGACGTAATGATGGTTCCCGTATCCGCGAAAACGGGCGAAAACGTAGACGTTCTGTTAGAAAACTTGATTTTACTTGCAGAAGTAAAAGAATTAAAGTGCAATCCCGATAGAAAAGCGCGCGGTGTTATCATCGAAGCAAAGTTGGATAAGGGTAAAGGTCCCGTTGCCACCGTACTTGTACAAAACGGTACCCTCCGCACGGGGGATAACATCGTTGCGGGCACCGTGGTTGGCCGCGTTCGCGCGATGATTGACGATAAGGGCAGAACGGTGAAGGAAGCAGGCCCTTCCGCAGCCGTATCCGTTCTTGGGCTTGAAGACGTACCCAATACGGGGGATAGCTTAATTGCGGTTGAAGAAGAAAAACTGACCAAGTTAGTTGCAGAAGAACGCCGTAATAAGGAACGTGAAGCAATGATTCACAACGCTTCCAAGGTAACGTTGGAAGACGTATTCAAGCAAGATATCAAGAGCTTGAACTTAATCGTAAAAGCGGACGTTCAAGGTTCGGTAGAAGCGGTTAAGCAATCCTTGGTAAAATTGAGCAACGACGAAGTGAAGATTTCGGTAATCCACGCCGCAGCAGGCGCAATCACCGAATCGGACGTAATGCTTGCGCAATCTTCTAAAGCGGTTATCATCGGCTTTAACGTGCGCCCGGATAGCAAGGCGAAGGTTATGGCGGAAAGAAGCGGTGTAGACGTAAAACTGTACCGCGTTATCTACGAAGCGATCGAGGACGTAGAAAAAGCACTTAAAGGTATGCTTGCGCCCAAGATGGAGGACGTACTTACGGGGAAAGCGGAAGTACGCGATACCTTCCGTATTACGGGCGTTGGTACGGTTGCTGGTTGCTACGTTATCGAAGGGAAAATGGTACGCGAAGGGAAACTTCGTATTTACCGTAACGACGTAATGATTTGCGAAGGCGCCGTTCGTCAGTTAAAACGCTTTAAGGACGACGTTAAGGAAGTTGCAACGGGTTACGAATGCGGTATCTCCATTGAAAACTTCAACGATATTAAAAACGACGATATCATCGAATGCTATATCGTAAAGGAAAAGGAATAAGGTGGCTGTATGGCAAGTAAGCGTATAGACCAGCTGCAACAAGAATACCGCAAGGAAATTGCGGATATCATTTCCAACTTAAAAACGGATGGGATTTCGGGTTTGGTTAGCATTATGTCGGTGGACGTATCCCCCGATTTAAAGCACGCGCGCGTTTACGTTAGCGTGTTCCAACAGGATGAAGAAAAGCGGAAACTTTGCTTTACCACCATCGTGAACAACGCAAAAACCGTACGGCGCGAACTTTCCCGCCGTATGACGCAGCGTACCGTTCCCGAACTGACCTTTTTAGAAGACGACTCTATGTCGTACAGCGAAAAAATCAATCGCATTTTACAAACCATTACGCCCACGGGCGAAAGGGAAGAAGATTAGTGAATATTGAACAAATCGCAAAAAAACTGGAAAACGGCAAATCTATTGCCGTTTTCAGTCATATTCGCCCGGATGGGGATACCGTGGGTAGCGCCCTTGGGGTAAAACTGATATTGGAAGCGCTGGGGAAAAAGGTTTCCTTGTTTTGCGATGGGGAAATCCCCGCGAAATTTGGGGAATTTGGGGATATTTCCGCCTTTTCCACCGAATGCAAAACCCCCTACGATATCTACCTTGCGGTAGACTGCGCGGACGAAAACCGTTTGGGCGCGCTATCCTATTTATTTAGCGGTAAAAACGATACGGTGGTGATTGATCACCACGTTTCTAACACCCGTTTTGCAAAGCTTTCTTACGTGGAAGATTGCGCCGCCACTTGCGAACTGATCTTTTTGTTAGCGCAAGCGTTGGGCGTAAAAATTACCAAGGATATGGCAAACGCCCTGCTTATGGGCATTTCCACGGATACGGGGCATTTCGCGCACAACAACGTAACCGACCGCACCTTAAAAATTGCGGGCGAACTTGTAGAAGTAGGTGGGGAAGTACACCGCATTGCGCGGAAGATGTTCAAAAGCCAATCGCCTACGCGCGCAAAACTGTTTGCGGAAGTAATGGGGCAAATGCGCTTTTTCCACGGTGGAAAAGTGGCGTTGATTTCCGTTTCTACCGAACAACTGAACTACTATAACGCAAAGCAAGATATTACCGAAGGCTTTATTGATTTCCCCCTTTCGGTAGATGGGGTAGAAATTGCCATTTCCACCATGCAAGTGGGGGCAAAATCCTTTAAAGTCAGTTTCCGCAGTAAGGGCAAGTCGGACGTAAACCGTTTGGCGGGCGTATTCGGCGGCGGCGGGCACGTTATGGCTTCGGGCTGTATGCTGAACGGCTATCAAGAAGACGTATGGGATAAACTCGTATTCCAAGCAGGGAATTATTTGGAGGACTAAGTATGCAAGGCATTCTTTCGGTAATTAAACCCGAAAATTGCAATTCCACCCGCGCGGTATCGGCGGTGCGCCGTATCACGGGGCTTGCTACGGGGCATATGGGTACGTTAGATCCCATGGCTTCGGGCGTTTTACCCATTGCGGTGGGTAAAGCAACCCGCCTATTTCCCTTTTTAACCGAAAAGAAAAAAACGTACGAAGCGGAATTTATCTTTGGGGAAGAACGGGATACGTTAGACGCCACGGGGCAGATAGTAAAAACCACGGATGTAATTCCCGATAAGGAAACGCTGCTTTCGGTTATTCCGAATTTCCTTGGGGATATTTCCCAAGTCCCCCCCGCGTATTCGGCGTGTTTTGTAAACGGAAAACGCGGCTACGCGCTTGCAAGAAAGGGTGTGGAATTCACCTTGGCGGCAAAAACCGTACATATTGAAAATATAGAATATTTAGGGCAAACGGAAGAAAATAAACACCGCATCCGCATTGCTTGCGGGGGCGGAACTTATATCCGTTCGCTTATTCGGGATATCGGCTACGCGGCAGGTTCGCTTGCCACGATGACCGCCCTTTGCCGTACCCAAAGCGGTGTTTTTACCTTGGAAAACGGCGTAAAAATGGAAGATTTAACCGCCGAAAATATCGCGGCGGCAATCATTCCGCCCGAAAAAGCGCTATCTTTTCCCACCATTACGCTAAACGCGAAATTCACCAAAAGGGTGATTGACGGGCTTCCCGTAAACTTGCCCTACGGGGACGGAATTTACACGGTTTTTGGGGAAGACCGCATTTTAGGTGTGGGGGAAATTACCCAAACCAAATTAAAAATTAAAGCCTATTTAAGGGAAGATATATAAAATCTTTCTTCTCATAGAGAAGAAAACGGACGAATACAATATGGAAATTTTACGGCTAAACGAAAAAAGTGAAGGGGAAAAGGCGATTTGCCTTGGGCTGTTTGATAGCATGCACCAAGGGCATTTGGCCGTCTTTTCGCATACCCTTTCTTTGGCAAGCCGTATGGGTATTACCCCCGCTTGCTTTACCCTTACGGGTAGCGTAAAGGGGGATAACGTTTACGCGGAAGAAGAACGCTTCCGTTTTATGCAAAAAACGGGGGTTTCCGCTTGCATTACCGCGCCTTTTAACGCGGAATTGCAATCCCTTACGGGGGAAGAATTTCTAAATATCCTTGTAAAAAACCACTCCGCCCGCGCATTTATCGCGGGGGAGGACTACCGTTACGGCAAAAACGCGGCGTGGAACGTAACCCACCTAACTGCCTTTGCCAAGGAACACAGTATTGCGGTGGATATTTTGCCCGACGTACTTTACGATGGGGAAAAGATTGCAACGAGTAGAATTAAAACCGCCTTGCTAAAAGGGGATATTCAAACGGCAAACGCGTTGCTTGGCCGCCCTTATTCGGTAATGGGTAAGGTGCTGGAAGGCAGGCGCGTGGGTAGAACTATGGGATTTCCCACCGCAAACCTTTCGGTAACCGAACAAACCTTTTTAAAACCCGGGGTTTACGCCACGGCTTGTATTATTAACGGCGCGCCGTACACCGCGGTAACCAACGTGGGCGCCGCCCCCACCTTTGGGTGCAATAAAATGCTCATCGAAACGTATATCCACGGTTTTTCGGGGGATTTATACGGCAAAAATTTGCGCGTGTATTTTATGGACTATTTGCGCGAAATCCGTCCGTTCCCTTCGGCAGAGCAACTAATCAAGCAAATCAATCAGGATAAAATCACGGCGCAAACCCTTGTTACCGCAGGGGAAAAGGCCCGTGTGATGGAGATAGAACGATGATCCGTTTCGGCCCAAGTGGCAACGAACTTGCGTTTTACGAACGCGGTAATAAAAAAACCGAGCAAGCGGCAAAGTATATTGCGGATATGGGGCTTACCGCTTACGAATATTCCTTTGGCAAAGGGGTAAGAATTACCCCCGAAAAGGCGCAGTCCTTAAAGGAAGCGTTCGCGCCCTACGATATCGCGTTTAGCGTGCACGCGCCCTACTACATCAACTTTGCCAATCCCGATCCCGAAATGGTGCAAAAATCCTTCGGGTATTTAATCGCGTCCGCCAAGGCGGCAAAAGCGATGGGGGCAAACCGCGTAATTTTTCACCCCGCAACCCAAGGCAAAGCCACCCGTGAAGAAGCGGTTGCCCGCACCAAGGAAAACCTAAGTAAATTCCCCGCCATCGCTAACGAAATGGGTGTGGACGACCTAATTTTTTGCCCCGAAACTATGGGAAAGCAAGGGCAAATCGGTACGGTGGATGAAATTATTGAATTTTGCCAAATCAGTAACTTATTCGTGCCTTGCGTGGATTTTGGGCACGTCAACGCGCGCGAACAAGGCTCGCTAAAAACCACCGAAGATTTTTCCCACGTGTTGCAAGCTTTAATTGACGGGCTTGGAAAGGAACGCGTGCAAAACTTCCACGTGCATTTCAGTAAAATTATGTACGGCGTGAAGGGGGAAATTAAACACCTTACATTTGAGGACGAAATCTACGGCCCCGAATTCCACCCCCTTGCAAAAGCGTTAAAAATGCACGGCTTAACCCCCGTAATTATTTCCGAATCGGATGGAAAACAGGCGGAAGAAGCAAAAATTATGCAAGATATCTATGCGGGTAATTGACAACCGTATACAAAATGTGGTAAAATAGGGAAAGAAACCGAAAATATAAGGGTAACTATGCGCTATACGGATTTTTTGGCAAAGCAAAAGATAGACGCGTTTTTAACCGCGGATGAAAACACGATGTGGTATTTCACGCGTTTTAAAAGTTCGTTCGGCTACGCTTTGCTTACCCCAAGCGAAACCTTTTTATTGACGGACGCTAGGTACGCGGAAGGCGCAAAAAAGCAAACGGAAGGGGAAGTTACCGTAGTTACGGTAAACGGGCAAACCCTATATCCCACCCTTGAACGGTTGCTTGTAAACGCAAAGCGCGTGGGCTTTCAAGCTGAACGGACCACCGTTCAGGATTATCAGGATTTACAAAGTTTAAAAAAGGAGTTCGTTGCGGTAGATAGCGGTGTGTACGCCCTTTCTATGGTAAAAAACGCAAAAGAACTTTCCTATATCAAAAAAGCGTGCGAAATTGCGGAAGGCGCGTATCAAAAAATCCTTCCTAACATCGTTACGGGGATTACCGAACGGCAACTCGCGGCGCGGTTGGATTACGAAATGCAAATGCTGGGCGCGGAAGGATCTTCCTTTTCCACCATCGTTGCTTTCGGGGAAAATTCCGCCGTTCCCCATCACGTACCAGGGGATAGAAAGTTAAAAGAAAACGAGCCCGTGTTAATGGACTTTGGCGCGTTGTACCAAGGCTACGCTTCGGATATTACGCGTACGGTGTTCTACGGAACGCCCACCGCAAAGTTTCTTTCCGCATACGGCGCGGTACTCGGCGCGCATAACTTGGTTGCCAAAACCTTAACAAGCGGTATGGGTGGCAAAGAAGCGGATGCAATCGCGCGTAATTTTTTACAGTCACAAGGCTACGGGGAAGCGTTTACCCACTCCCTTGGCCACGGCATCGGCGTAAATATTCACGAATATCCCCGTCTTACCCCATCATCCACAGAAACGCTTTCGGACGGCATGGTTTTTTCCAACGAGCCGGGCGTGTATTTCGCGGATGAATTCGGTATTCGCATTGAAAACACCGCGTATTTGGAAAAGGGCGCGTATCGCACCTTTATGAAAACGGATCTAACGCTTACGGTCATCACTCCGCAAGCGGATAAATAATAGGAAAAGAAAAATTTTAAGGAGAAAATTATGATTTCTGCAGGCGAATTTAGAAAAGGCACCACCATTGAATACGAAGGCAACATCTACGTAATCGTGGAATTTCAGCACGTTAAACCCGGCAAAGGCTCGGCGTTCGTACGTACCAGACTGAAAAACATCATCACGGGCTCCGCTTTGGAAAGAACCTTCAACCCCAACGAAAAGGTAGAAAACGCGCACATCGAAACCAAGAGAATGACCTATTCTTACAACGATGGCGAATTGTACTACTTCATGGACGAAGAATTCAACCTTACCCCCTTAAACCACGACCAAGTAGAAGATGCGCTTATGTACATCAAGGAAAACGATCCCGTTACCGTTCGTTTCTACAAGGGCAACGCGTTCTCGGTTGAATGCGAAAACTTCGTAGAATTGAAGATCGTTTCGGCTGAACCCGGCGTTCGCGGCGATACCGCAACCAACGTAACCAAAGCGGCAGTTTTGGAAACGGGCGCAACCGTACAAGTTCCCATCTTCGTAAACGAAGGCGAAACCATCCGTATCGATACCCGTACGGGCGAATATATGGAACGCGTAAAATAAGTTTCACTTTATTAAAGCCAAAAAAGGGCGAACACGTTTTTGTGTTCGCCCTTTTGTTTGTTTTGGGGTTAAACCGCGGGGTTTTTTATATGGGGTTACGTTTCCAATGCGTAACATCGGGAAAAGAAGGGAAACGCGCAAGGTTTTTTCTTTTGCGTAAATAACTTGCGCTTTTATTCCGCGCGATATTGACAAAACGGGATAAGGATGGTATACTTATTTTATCATTTTCACACGCTTGCGCATATGCGCAACTTATCGAAAAAAAGGACGGATTTTTCGTATGTTCAAAGTGGCATTGGTTCAAAATATTTCCGAAATGCGCAACTACTCGTACGCGGATTTAAGAAAGGATTTACGCGGCTTATCCGTGGAAACGCAACATTTTACAAGGGAAAATATCGATATGCTTCCTGCCGCGTTAGACGTAAAGTATACCGATTGCGTATTGTTTGCTTCTAACGTGTTTAACGATAAAAGTATTTATTCCTTCGTTACCCAAGAATCCTTCGTAAACGCCTTTCAGGAATACTTGAATCAGGGCGGCGCTTGTTTGATTATGCACCAAAACTCCTTAAAGGAACAGGAAAACCCCTTCCCGTTTTTGGGGAATTCGGTGTTAAAATTAGAAAATAATTACGCGAAGGACTTCGTTACCTTAAGTAAACCGGGTGGCGCGGCGGACGCGTACTTTAATTTCCCCAACAAGGTGGAAATGGCGGATATTGAAAATAATTGCTACGCAAACACCGCTGTTTCGGGGAAATATTGGCTTTTAATGCGCTCAAACGGCAACCAATGGTCGCCCGTACTATTAGATAATTTGGGCAACGCGGTAATTGCCAAACATAACGTGCATAAGGTGGTTTTTTCTTCCTTACTACTGGATTATCAAAAGCACGTCGGCTTACTGCACAACGTTTTGGTAAATTTGCTTTCCAACAATCGCTCGCTAGCTATTTTGCAAAACGAAGCCACCGAAACGTTGGGGTTTAGCTACTTTTTGAATTCTTTGGAAAACAAAAAACTTTACTATAAAAAATACGCGAACGACGAACAAAGTTTGGACGATTTGGTTGCAAACGCGCGCCTTGGCGTGCATAGCGCAATTTTAATCAATCACGATTTACTTTCCTCTCTCCCCGCAAAAGTGAAGGAAACGGTGGATAAGTACGGGGTAAAACTGATAGAACTAAACGATAAGGAGCTGGAAAAATCCGATTCCTTTACCGTACACTCGGTGGATAAAAGTTTGGCTTTAACCTTCTCCAAATTAGAACTTCGGGTGCAAGAAGATTTAGCCAGCGGTTTCGTATCGGGCAGTTTTATGAAAACGGTAGAAGTTTTAGCAAAACTAAAGGAATTCGAGTCCGTTGGTATGACGCGCGGTTTGTACGATAAGGAAAGTATCGCGCACGTGTTGGAAAAAATGTCCTCGCACATGGAACAGGACGGTTCGTACGATAAAACCTTTGGCGCAACGTGTAAGGCGTTTTGGGTGTTTGCCACCTTCCTTGGCAAAAACGACGCCACCACGAAAGCCGCCTACGCCTATATTAAAAAGAACAAGAACGTAGATACCGTAAGGGAGCAGTTAGAACGGTACACCGTTTTATCCATGATGGAATCCGATCCGCAAAAATACTTGCGTGAAACCTGCGCGGAAATTATCAATAACGTGATTTATTCGCGTTTTGAATATATCACCGAATACGATTTTATAAAACTAATGCAAGTGGCGATTGCCATTGGCGATGAAAATATGCTAATGGGCTTGTTCCATTACGTGGAAGATAACGTAAGCGAAAACGGGGAACTGTTCAATTCCTACGTAACTTCTATCGTATCTTCGTACCTTATCGATATGTACGGAATGGTGTCTAACGATCGGGCGAAGGAGCGCATTCGCGCGCAGTTGTTCGACTTGGTTTTGTATTTAAGAAAAACCAACGTTGCCCAAATGCCCATAGAAGAATCCTTGCATACGGTATGCACGCTGTATAAATTCGAAACGGTGGTTTCCTTCCCCATAGACGATTTAACCGAAATTATCTTCAAAACGGGCAATTTCCCCCACGAATATCACGCGTTTGAAAACCAAATTAGCGTGTATCAAAAAACGCGTATGGAAATTGATACCATCGAAAATGAAAATAAGGAACTGCGCAAAAAGAACAAGGAAATGAAAAAGTTCAAAATTGCGTGTTTCGCCATGCTTACCGTTATTGCCGTTTTGGTATACTTTAGCGTATATATGGCAATTTTGTTAAACGATAGCGAAGTTTCCGTTTGGCAAAAACTTTTGGTGAAAATTAAAGATTCGTGGCCTTCGCTATTTACCCTTGCCCTAGTGCCCTTAATTACTTTTATCTTTGATAAGTTTATAAAAAACAAAAAGGATAAATAAGCGCGGCTTCGTTTGAAAACCGTGAAAAAACGCTTCCAAAATTTGGGGGCGTTTTCTTTTTTGGAAAGTATAAACCGCCCCGTTTCTACCAAAATAGTAAAAGGCTGATAGGTAGCCAAGAAAGGAGAAAAGAATGAAAGCGACGGGAATCGTAAGAAGAATTGACGAGCTTGGTAGGGTGGTGATCCCCAAGGAAATCCGTAAAACCTTGCGGATAAAGGAAGGGGACCCTTTGGAAATTTATACGGATAAGGAAGAAGTGCTATTCCGTAAATATTCCCCTTTGGGGGGTATGCCTGCGGAATCCACCGCGCTTACCGAAGCGCTTGCGGAAGTAAACGGCAGCGTTGCCTTGGTGTTTGATAGCGAAAGCGTGATTGCGGCGTCTGGTAAGGGCGCAAAGGAATACGTGGGGGAATGCGCAAGTGAAGAACTCCTTACCCTTTTAAGCCAGCGCACGGTGAAACGCGCTGCAAGACGGGCGGGGGAGGTAATCATTCCCTTATTCCGCCACGCGGTGGTAAAAACCGAAGCGCAAGTTGTCGTTCCCGTAATTGCAAACGGGGATTTGTTGGGCGCGGTTTGCTTGCTTTCGTCAAGGGAAGGGGATGCCTTTGGCGAACGCGAAGTGTACGCGGTAAAATGCGCGGCGGCGTATTTAGCAAAACGCTTTTCCTAATTGCAAAGGAAAGAAAACGCCTTGCTCGTAAAAAACGCTTTGGTGGTTGCCGTTGGGGGCTTTCTTGCCAAATTACTTGGGGCAGTTTACCGCATCCCTTTGGGTAATCTGCTTGGCGGTTACGGGTTGGGGCTTTACCAAATGGTGTTTCCCGTTTACGCAATGCTTCTTACCCTTTCGGGGGCAAGCGTTCCTTCCGCGCTATCTAAACTGATTGCTGAAAGCGGGGAAGAAGACGGGGAAAAATTAGTGCGCTCCGCGCAAAGTTTACGCGTGTTCGGGGCGGTTTTTTCGCTTGCCGTGGGTGTTTTTTCGTATCCCCTTGCCCGTTTGCAAGGGAACGCGGGCGCAAGGTACGCGTATCTGTTTTTAGCCCCTTCGGTGTTCTTCGTAACCGCGTTTTCGGTGTACCGCGGATACTTTCAAGGCAAGGGAAATATGCTTCCCACCGTGATTTCCCAAATCGTAGAACAAACCGCAAAACTGGGGTTTGGGTTACTGTTTGCAAACGCGTTCCTTCCCAATCTTCCCTTGGCGGCGGGCGGCGCGTGTTTGGGGGTTACGGTTAGCGAAGCGCTTGCCTATCTATATTTACGCGCGAAGTATGGTAAGGAACGGGGGCGTAAAACCGTTGCCTTTGCGGTGGGGGAAAAGCGCGCCCTTTTTCGGCGAATCGTAAAACACGTTTTCCCCATGACGATGATTGGTATTTTACCCCCTTTAACGGGGGTTATGATTGGGTTTTTTACCATTCCGCTGTTATCCAAAACCACCCCCTTTGCCACCCGCCAATACGGGTTGTTTTTTGGGGGAGTTACGGCGGTTACCGCCATGCCCGTTGCCCTTTGTTACGGCGTTGCGGTTGCGCTAATCCCCCTAATTAGCAAGCGAATTAAAAGCGAAGAAAGGGGCAATTCTTTTCCCATAGGGAAAAGGGCGGAATCTACCGCATACCTTTACACCTTGCTTCTTGCCCTGCCCGCAAGCGTTGCCACTTACCTTTTTCGTAAGGAAATTATCGCGGTGTTATTCCCCGCGCTCACCACGTCCGAACGGGTACTTGGCGCACGGCTCCTTGGGGTTTCTTCGCTATCCATTTTGCTTCTTTCGGTGGGGCAAACGGCAAGCGCGGTTTTAATTGGCAGCGGAAGGGCGGCGCGCTCGGCAAAAAACTACGCCGTGGGGTGCGCGGTTAATTTAATTTGCTCGTTTTTCTTGCTTTATCGCGGTTACGGAATAATTTCTTTAGCAATTTCAGGAATTTTGGGGGATTCTATTGCAACTTTCCTAAATTTGTTGTATACTAAAAAAGCGAACGCGCAAATAAAAGAAAAATTTATAATTTTTCCGTTGTGTATCCTTACTTTCTTTGCTGGAATAATTGGGCAAAGGGTAGGGATGGGCGGCCCCCTTCTTCGCATCTTTAGCGGGGGCGGAGTAATGCTTGCCGTGTACCTTGCGGGGCTTATCGCCGCGCTAACCTTCGTTCGCATCCGAAAAAGGAGAACAAAACTATGAATTTAACGTTAATCGGTATGGGGAATAAGGAAGGGGATTGCTCCCTTTCCGCCTTTTCGGCAATTCGCGCCGCAAAGAAGGTGTTCGTTCGCGCAGAAACGCCTCATATCGTTCGTTTTTTACAGGAACAGGGAATTGCGTACGAAACGCTTACCGCGGTGTACTTAAAAAGCCGCAATTTCGATACGCTGTATAAGAATATCGCAAGCGCCGTTCTTACCGCCGCAAAAACACAGTCCGTATGTTATTTGGTGGATGGATGTTTAAGGGAGGATCGCGCCGCGCAGTATATTCTAAAAAAACATAAATCCGTAAAGGCGGAATACGGAGTAAGCAAGGCGTGCGCGGTGTTTACCCCCGATGAAACTTTAACCTATCAAACGGTTTCCGCTTACGATTTAAGCGAAAGCGAACGCTACGTAGCCCCCCTTGCGGTTTACGATGTTGACGACGCGTTCTTGGCAAGCGAAGTAAAACTGCTGCTTGCTTCCCGCTTTGGGGAAGAACTTTCGGTTACCTACTACGCAAACGGAAAGAAAAAACAAATTCCGCTATACGAATTGGATCGGCAAAAAATCCCCCCAACGGGCGCGGTAGTGTTCGTAAACAAGGTGGATTTTTTCCAAAAAGACCGCTACGATTTTTACGATTTAACGTACATATTAACCCTGCTTCGCGGGGAAAACGGTTGCCCGTGGGACCGCGTGCAAACGCACGAAAGCATTCGCGGAGATTTGATTGAAGAATGCTACGAACTGATTGACGCGATTGATAATCAGGACGTAGACAATATGGAAGAAGAAACGGGGGACGTTCTACTGCAAGCCGCCTTCCACGCGCAAATCGGCGCGGAAGAAGGGGAATTTACGGTGGACGACGTAACCACCCGTCTTTGCAAAAAGTTAATTTTCCGCCACTCGCACGTGTTTGGGGAAGATAAGGCGGCGTCTAAAGAAGAAGCGCTTGCCGTTTGGAACAAAAACAAAAAAATAGAACACGGGGAAAAGGCGGTGGACGAAATGTTCCGCTTTGCCGCAGGGCTTCCTCAACTCACCCGCGCGGAAAAAACCAAAAAGCGTTGCCGTAAAGTAGGCTTTGATTGGACCACCCAAAAGGAAGTTTGGGATAAAGTGTTAGAAGAAGTTAGGGAAATCGCCGAACTTGGCGAAAACCCCCAAGGGGAACGGCTCCGTGAAGAATGCGGGGACTTTTTGCTTGCCGCGGCTTGCGCGGTGGCGCATTACGGCATCAATCCCGAACTTGCCTTAAAGGAAGGGGTAGATAAATTCCAAAACCGCTTCCGTAAGGTGGCGGCGCTTGCCGAAAAGGATGGAAAAGCCTTAAACGAACTTTCGGTAGAGGAATACGATGGATACTGGAATCTTTCAAAAAAAGATTGATATCGGTGGGGTAAGCACTAGGAATAACGTGTTTATGGCACCCTTGGCAGGGTATACGGACGCGCCCTTCCGCGCCATGGTAACAGGGCTTGGCGCAGGGCTTACCGTAACCGAAATGGTATCTTGCAAAGGGCTTTGCTACGGTAGTGAAAAAACCGAAGAACTGTTATCCGTTACTTCGGGGGAAACCCCTTCGTGCGCGCAAATTTTCGGTAACGACCCCGAAATTATGCTACGCGCGGTGCAAACCCCCTCCCTTCAAAAATTTGATATTATCGACGTAAATATGGGTTGCCCCGTTCCTAAACTTTATAAAAACGGGGAAGGCAGCGCGCTGTTAAATCAGCCCCTGCTTGCCGAAAAAATCGTACAAACTTTAGTAAAAAGCGGTAAACCAATTACTGTAAAAATGCGTATCGGCGTTACCGAAAACGCGTACGTTACCCGTGAATTTGCCAAGCGTATGGAAGGCGCGGGCGCAAAAATGATTACCGTGCACGGTAGGGTTAGGGAAGCGTACTATTCGGGCGAACCCAACTATAAGGAAATTGCATCCGCAGTATCCGCGGTAAAAATTCCCGTTATCGCAAACGGCGGTATTTTTACGGTGGAGCAAGGGCAAAAGATGCTAAACGAAACGGGCGCGGCAGGGATTATGATTGCGCGCGGCGGTATGATGGACCCCCGTTTGTTTTGCGATTTTGCAGGTGTTTCCCGCCCACCCTTTTTACCCTTAATTACCAAGCAAATAGAAGATTTATTCGCGGTGTATCCCGAAGGGTTTGCCGCGGCGTATTTCCGTAAACAGTTCAGCGCGTATTTGCACGGCGTAAGGGGCGCAAAGCGCATCCGCGAACGGCTTTTCCGCGCGGTAACCAAAGGGGAACTGCTCCGTTTGGCGGCGGAAGTGGATTTCGACGATAAAACGGCTTCCACGCAAACCGCCTTGGATTTTTAACGAAAACGACCAAAAACTTCTTTTGGCAACCCGTTTTTTCCCTTCATATACTGATAAAGGGCGAAAAAATGGAAATTGCAGTTTATCCCGCGGGCGAACCAACTTCCCGCGCAAAAAAAGCAGAGATTACGGTGTTTGGCAAGCACCTTGGCAAGGTGCGGTATGGGGAGGATGAAAAAAATCCCGCTTCCGCGCTGTACCGCGTGTGTTCGGCAAGCAAAAACGGGCTTATTTTCGCCCTTGCGGATACCACCGCGGGTGGCGCGCCCAAGCGTTCGGTTTTGGTTGCGGAAGGGGGAAAACTGTTAGGAATAACGGACGAACTAACCGTCCATCAATCCGCCTTCCGTCTCACCAAAAACTTAAGGGTGTATCACACTTCGTCGGGGGAAATCGGCGTGTTGTCGGGCGCGGATTTTTACGCGTACGAACCAGCGCGTATTCTCTCCGCGTGCGGTGCAACGTTTATCGTGCATCTTGCCGCTTTTCGCAAACCCCAAGCGGATCTTGTGGGCGGCGCGCTTGCGTATTGGAACCAAGTCCCCGTTTTATCCGTTTCGGCGGGTGTTGCCGCGCTTTACGCGGAAAACGGAGAACTGATTTACGCTTCCCCCGTAAACGGAGCAACGCTTACTTTTACCCCAAAAAAGGAAGAAATTTTTTAGCCGAAAACAAAAATTCGGCATAAGGAGATATTTTGTTACATATCGTTTTATATCAGCCCGAAATTCCGCAAAACACGGGCAACATTTCCAGAACGTGCGCCGCAACGGGCGCGGTTTTGCATTTAATCAAACCCCTTGGCTTTGATATTTCGGACAAGCAAGTAAAGCGCGCGGGGTTAGACTATTGGCATTTACTTGAAATCCACGTGCACGAAAGTTTTAACGATTTTCTTGCCGCCTACCCAACCGCTGCGCCCTACTGTTTTTCCACCAAGGCAAAACACGTGTATTCGGACGTAGACTATACCAAGGAAGAGGACGTGTTTTTAATGTTCGGCCCCGAAACGCGCGGGCTTCCCGAATCCTTGCTTGCCGAAAGGTACGATAGAACGGTGCGTATCCCCATGCGTGCGGAAGCGCGTTCCTTAAACCTTTCCAATTCGGTGGCAATCGCGGTGTACGAATGTTTGCGCCAACGCGGTACCGACCACCTAAAAACCGAAGGCGAGCTGACGGGTAGGGGGGATTAAGGATGAAAATTTATCTACTTTTCCTTGCAACCATTTCGCTGATCACATTTTTCGTTTACGCGGCGGATAAAGCAAAGGCAAAACGCGGCGCGTGGCGAATTCCCGAAAAGGTACTGCTTTCCTTGGGCTTTTTCGGTGGGGCAACGGGTGCGCTTATCGCTATGCAAACGGTGCGCCATAAGACAAAACATTGGTATTTTTACGCGGTAAACTTCCTTGGTATCGCGTGGCAAATTGCGTTGTTATTCTTTATTCATAACGGCGTAATACAACTGTAAAGGGGGAACAAACAATGAAAGAACAATGGATTTCACTTTTGAATATCTTGCTTTCCGCGGCGCTCGGTTTTATCATCGGGTTTGAAAGAAAGTTGCGTTCTAAGGAAGCAGGGATTCGTACGCACGCAATCGTAAGCGTAGGCTCCGCCCTTATGATGGCGGTTTCCAAATACGCCTTTGGTGGGGAAGCGGACGCGGCGCGCGTTGCGGCGCAAATCGTAACGGGCATCGGTTTCCTTGGCGCGGGCATTATCGTTTACCGCAAACACGCCGTACACGGGTTAACCACCGCGGCGGGTATATGGGCAAGCGCGGGCGTAGGTATGGCTTGCGGCGGCGGCTTATATATCTTGGCGGTTGGCGCTTCCCTTATCTTAATCTTGGTACAAGTGATTTTGCATTTGCCCATCAAAGCGTTTAAGATGAAGAAAGGCTTTATGCTGAAAATCGTGTTTGAAGAAACTTTGGACGAGCGTGAAAAGGTAAAGGAAATGTTTGAAATCGATCGTTTCACCCGTTTGTTTATGAAAACCGAAGGGGATAAAATTTTAATTCACGCCACCTTAAATACGGATAGGGAATTTGATTCGGCGCACCTTGCAATGGCGCTAAGAACTTGCCCCTTTATCCTTTCGGTAGAACGTTGCGACGATAACTAATAGGGGGATAAAACAATGAACGAACACGTAAAATCCGTTTGGAAAAATCAAATAGAAAGGGTTTCTGCCGCCCTTAGAAAAAACCGTATGGAAGTATACTTTGCGGATAGTAGGGAGGAAGTAGCCGAAATCGTAAAGGGACTGATTCCCGTGGGCGCAAGCATCGGTTTGGGGGGAAGCGAAACCTTAAACGAATGTAACGTGTTCCCCTTAATCAAAGGGGAAGAATACCGCTTAATCGATCGTTACGATCCCACGTTAACCCGTGAACAAGCCTTGCAAAAGCAGGTGGAAGCGCTTTCCGCAGACGTATTTTTAACGGGAACGAACGCCATTACCGAAAACGGGGAACTGTATAACGTGGATGGCAACGGCAACCGCGTGGCCGCCATAGCGTTCGGCCCTAAAAGCGTTATCGTGGTTGCAGGGGTAAATAAAATCGTAAGGGATATTCCCGCCGCGGTAAAACGCGTTAAGGAACTTGCCGCCCCCGCTAACACCAAACGCTTGCAAATGCAAACCTACTGTAAGGAAAAGGGGGAATGCGTTTCCTTATCCCGCACCGCTTACCCTTGCGACGGGTGCTTATCCGAAAGCCGCATTTGCTGTCAATACTTAATTTCCGCATATCAACGGCATCCCGGTAGAATCAAAGTAATTTTGGTTGCCGAGCCGTTAGGCTTTTAATCCAAGGCAAAAACCTTCTACGCGCACGCGTTTTCCACGCGTGCGCGTATTTTTATTGTCAAAAAAGCACATTTCGCCTTAAAACGTTTGACAAAGGAAAAGGAAATAAGGTACAATCTAATAGATTGAGTTTAACTTTAGGATGGGAGAAAACGAAATGGTACAGACTATTTTGGAGCAAGTTTTCTTAATGTGCGGCGGCTTAATGCTTTTGATGTTCGGTATGAACTTCATGGGCGCAAACTTACAAAAGGCCGCGGGCGGCAAAATTAAAAAATGGCTAAACAAGGTAACCAACAACCGAATTGCGGGCGTTGGTATCGGTATGGGGGTTACGGCGCTAATTCAAAGCAGCGCGGCAACCACCGTAATGCTGGTTGGTTTCGTAAACATCGGCATGCTTACTATGGCGCAAGCGGCAACGGTAATTATGGGGGCGAACATCGGTACCACCATTACCGCGCAAATCGTAGCCTTAGAAAGCGTAAATTTATTTGACGTAACCGCAATTTTTTCTCTTCTTGCAGGGGTGGGCTTCATTTGCTCGCTAGTTGCAAAAAAGAAAATGGTTCGCGTAGTGGGGCGCATTTTTATGGGCCTTGGTATGATTTTCTTGGGCTTGGAATTTATGAGCTCTTCGGTAAAAGTGCTGATTGATGAAGTTCCTTCCATTACCAAGGTGTTCTCTGCGGTTAAAAACCCCGTACTGTTATTGATTATCGGTATCGTGTTTACTGCGTTAATTCAAAGCTCTTCCACCGTAACCAGTATCGTCATCGTTTTGGCGGGTACTACTTCGGGCGCGGGCATTCCCGTACTTGGTTTGGTACAAGCAATGTATATTACGCTTGGTTCTAACATCGGAACTTGTATCACGGCAATCCTTTCCGCTATGGGTACGGACGTAAACGCAAGAAGAACTGCGGTAATTCACCTGCTTTTCAACGTGATCGGTTGCTGTATCGTTTTAGTTCCCTTACTGATTTGGCAAAACGAAATTGCAAAGGCAATGGTTTCGTTAAGCGGAACGAATATTCAACGTCAAATTGCAAACTTCCACACCATTTTCAACGTGGTGGTAACCCTTTGCCTGTTACCCTTCACCAAAGGCTTGGTATTCCTTGCAACCAAAATTGTTAAGGATAAGAAGGGCGTGAAGGTAGCGGGGGAAAACCGTTTGCAATACTTAGATCCCCTGATTTTGGAAACCCCCATGGTTGCGGTTGGCTTGGTAAAAAGCGAAATTATACACATGGGTAGCCTAGCGTTTAAGAACTACGAACGCGCGGTAAACTCCTTGGTGGAAGCAGAGGAGGACGTGGTTGAAGAATTCAACAAAACGGAAGACGACATCAACTTCCTAAACCGCGAAATTTCTTCCTACCTCGTAAAAATTATCGCGTCGGATATCAACACGCAGGATAAGAAAACCCTTTCTACCTACTACCGCGTAATTAGCGATATCGAACGTATTGGGGACTACGCCGAAAACTTAATGGAATACGGCGACCGTATGCGCGAAGAAAACTTACAATTCTCGGACGACGCGAAAAAGGAAATCATGCAAGTGTTTGAAGATTCGCGCGCCCTTTATTTGGACGTAATGTATACCTTCGATACCAGAAGCCTTGACCGTATGCCCGCGATTATCGAAATTGAAGAACGGGTGGACGGCGCAAAGGACCGCATGGGCAACGCCCATATCGATCGCTTAAACCAAGGTTTGTGTACCCCCGTTACGGGCGCGATGTACCTTTCCACCGCCAACAATATGGAACGTATTGCGGACCATATGGTAAACGTGGCTAACAGCGTTGCAAGAAACAACGCCTAACTTAAAAAACAAAAATTTTGTTAATAATAAAACTTATATAAGGAGAAACAGCAATGAACAAGATGTCCATTAAAGACGTAGACGTAAAGGGCAAAAAATGTCTGGTACGCGTAGACTTCAACGTTCCCATGAAGGATGGGAAAATTACGGATGAAAACCGTATCAACGGTGCTCTTCCCACCATCCAATACTTGATGGAACACGGCGCAAAGGTAATTCTTTGCTCGCACATGGGTAAACCCCACAACGTGTTTACCGAAGGCTTCGGCTTAAGCAAAAAGGAAAAGAAAGCCGTTGAAAAACTTCCCGAAGGCGAACGCGAAGCAGCAAAGGCAGAATACTTGAAAAAGGCGTTAAAGGACCGTGAAAAGTATTCCTTAAAGCCCGTTGCAGATCGCTTAAACGAACTTTTGGACGGTAAAGTTGCTTTCGCAACGGATATCGTTGGGGAAGATGCAAAAGCAAAGGTTGCCGCGTTAAAGGACGGCGAATGCGTTCTTTTGGAAAACCTTCGTTTCGACGCAGGCGAAGAAGGCAGAAAGGAAGAATTCTGTAAGGAACTTGCATCCTTTGCGGAAGTATACGTAAACGACGCGTTCGGTACCGCGCACCGTTCGCACGCTTCCACCGCTGCAATCGTAGAATACGGCTTCGTTAAAACGGCAGTTTGCGGCTTCTTAATCGAAAAAGAACTTTCGGTTATGGCAAACGCTTTGGAAAACCCCGTATCTCCCTTCGTTGCTATCCTTGGCGGCGCAAAAATTGCGGATAAATTAAACGTTATCAACAACTTGCTTGAAAAATGCGATACTTTAATCATCGGCGGCGGTATGGCTTACACCTTCTTAAAGGCGCAAGGCTATTCGGTTGGTCAATCCTTGGTAGACGAAAGCAAAATCGAATACTGCTTGGATATGATGAAAAAAGCGGAAACCTTGGGTAAAAAATTACTTCTTCCCATCGACGCGGTTGTTGGCAATTTCCCCGATCCTATCGATAAACCCGTAGAAGCAACGGTTGTAGATTTAACCGCGATTCCCGAAGATAAGGAAAGTATGGATATCGGTCCTAAGACCTGCAAACTGTACGCAGACGCAGTTGCTTCGGCTAAAACGGTTATTTGGAACGGCCCCATGGGCGTATTCGAAAACCCCAGCTTTGCTAACGGTACCATCGCGGTAGCGCAAGCGCTTGCAAACGCGGAAGGCGCAACCACCATCATCGGCGGTGGGGATAGCGCAGCGGCAGTTGCAAACCTTGGCTTTGCGGATAAGATGAGCCACATCTCCACGGGCGGCGGCGCATCCTTGGAACTCTTCGAAGGCAAAAAACTTCCCGGTATCGAATGCTTAAACGATAAAAACTAAAAAATAAAATAAGGGTAGGCGGGAACGTGGTTCTCGCTTTTCCCCTGCTTTGAATAAAAAATTTTAGGAGAACGAAAATGAGAAAACCTATTATTGCTGGTAACTGGAAAATGAACAACACCATCGCATCGGGCAGCGCTTTAATTAAGGAATTGATTCCCCTTGTTAAGGACGCGCAATGCGAAGTAGCAATTTGCGTACCCTTCACCCTTCTTCCCGCAGCGGCAGAACTTGTAAAAGGTACCAACATTAAACTTGGCGCAGAAAACGTACACTTTGCTGATAAAGGCGCTTTCACGGGGGAAATTTCCGCAGAAATGCTCAAAGAAATCGGCGTTGAATACGTAATCATCGGCCACAGCGAAAGAAGACAATACTTTGCAGAAACGGATGAAACCGTAAACAAACGCGCAGAACAAGCGCTTAAAAACGGCTTAAAACCCATTATCTGCGTTGGCGAAACTTTAGAAGAACGCGAAACGGGCAAAACCGAAGAAGTGTTGGAACGTCAAATTTTGGGCGCTTTCCAAAACTTAACCGCGTTTGATATGCCTGCAAATATCGTTGTTGCTTACGAACCCGTTTGGGCAATCGGTACGGGCAGAACCGCAACCAAAGAACAAGCAAACGAAACCATCGCGTTTATCCGCAAAACTTTGGTTGAAAAAGTTTGCGCTAAATGCGGCGCGGAAATCCGTATTCAATACGGCGGCAGCATGAATGCGAAAAACGCAAGCGAACTTATGTCCATGCCTGAAATCGACGGCGGCTTAATCGGCGGCGCTTCCTTAAAGGCAGAAGATTTCAGCAAGGTTGTAAACTACTAAGGGGAAAATCATGGCTAAAAAACCGGTAGCGCTGGTAATTATGGATGGCTATGGCATTGCAAACCCCGATAAGGGGAACGCTATCGCCACCTCCGGCAGTAAAAACGTAAACGCGTTGATGCGCGAATATCCCACCTCCCTTTTGGGCGCCAGCGGTATGTCCGTTGGTCTTCCCGATGGGCAAATGGGGAACTCCGAAGTAGGGCACTTAAACATCGGCGCGGGCAGAATCGTTTATCAAGAACTTACCCGTATCACCAAATCCATTCAGGATGGGGACTTTTTTGCGAACGAAGCCTTCTTAAAAGCAGTATCGTTTGCCAAAGCAAACGGCGGTAAATTGCACCTTATGGGGCTTGTTTCGGATGGCGGCGTTCACAGTCACTTTACGCACATCACCGCCCTTGTAGAATTTGCAAAACGTCAAGGTTTGGATAACGTATATTTGCACGCCTTTATGGATGGCAGAGACGTTTCCCCCACCTCCGGCGCAGACTTTTTGGATGCAATGGAAAAGGAAATGGCGTCTATCGGCACGGGTAAAATCGCTTCGGTTTGCGGTAGATATTACGCGATGGACCGCGATACCAACTGGGATCGCGTTGAAAAGGCGTACCGTATGCTTACCGAAGGGGTAGGCGCAACCGCGGTTAGCGCAAGCGAAGCCGTTCGCGCAAGCTACGCGGCGGGCGTTACGGACGAATTCGTTCTTCCCACCGTGATTACCGAAAACGGCAAGCCCGTTGCCACGGTAAACGATGGGGACTCCGTAATTTTCTTTAACTTCCGTCCCGACCGCGCGCGTCAAATTTCTCGCGCGTTTGCAGAAGACGATTTTACGGGTTTTGCCCGTGAAAAATTAAACTTAACTTGGGTATGTATGACGCAGTACGACGCTACGTTCAAAAACGTAACCGTGGCGTTCCGTCCCCAAAGCTTAAAAAATACGTTGGGTGAATTCCTTGCTTCGCAAGGCAAAAAGCAACTTAGAATTGCGGAAACCGAAAAATACGCGCACGTAACCTTCTTCTTTAACGGCGGGGTAGAAGCCCCCAACGCAAACGAAGAACGCGTATTAATCCCTTCCCCCAAGGTTGCAACTTACGATTTGAAACCCGAAATGAGCGCGTACGAAGTTACGGACGCCGTTCTTGGCGAAATTGAAAAGGACGTGTACGACGTAATCATCCTTAACTTCGCCAACTGCGATATGGTAGGGCATACGGGCGTTATGGGCGCAGCGGAAAGCGCGGTTTACGCGGTAGATACTTGCGTGCAAAAGGTTGTAGATGCAATTTTGGCGCGCGGCGGCCATTTGTTTATTACGGCAGACCACGGCAACGCGGATACCATGCTTGCGGAAGACGGATCGCCTTTCACCGCCCACACCACTAACCCCGTTCCCTTTATTGCGGTAGGGGAAGGCTTTAAGGGTAAGGCTTTGGCAAACGGCATTTTGGCGGATATTGCTCCCACGCTTTTGATTTCCATGGGCATCAATCCTCCCGAAGAAATGACGGGTAAAAACCTGCTTTCTTAAAAAAATTGGGTAGAATTCGCAAAAAAAACGCTTTTTCCGGTAAAAATGTGGAATAAAACGCTTGTTTTTCCGCGAAAGATGTGGTATACTTGGTAAGTGTTGCGAATTTAAGTAACGAAAAGGATGGTTATAGAAATGTTTGAAATTATTCAGGCGATGTTAGCGCCTCTCAAATACTATGATTTGTGGAGAATCAGCCGTACCGTATTGGTTGGGATTATCGTGCTTCTTTCCTTGGTTGCAATTGCTTGCGTTATTATGCAAAACGGTAATAGCAACGGGATTGACGCTATTAGTGGCAGCAGCGAAACCTTTTACAGCAAAAACAAGGGTCGCTCTAAAGAATCCGTATTAAAAATCATCACCGTCGTTTGCCTTATCGGCATCGGCGTATGTTGCATCGGGTTCTATTTATTAGAATTGCTTGCGTAATCCGAAAGACGAAGTGGGAGGCGGTTTTGTAAACCGCCTCTTTTCTTTCTTTACGCGTGTTTTAAGGACGATGTATGAACGAACGCTTACTTGAAAAACTCCGCGCTTGCTTTAAGGAAAAGGAATATCAGTTCCGCAGCGAAAAGGAACTGTGCAAGCTTGCGGGGATGTATAAAGAATATGAAAAGGAAGAATTGCATTTCGCCTTGCGGGAACTTGTTAAGCAGGGTGAAATCGTGCTAGATGCAAACAAAAAATACCTTTCTTCCGCGCGCGCAGGCGCAATGCGTGGCAGAATTCAAGGTGGGGATAAGGGCTTTGCCTTTTTTATTCCCGAAGACGCCTCCCTTCCGCATTTATTCGTTCCCGGTAAAGCCCTTCACGGCGCAATGGATGGGGACACCGTTTTGGCGCGCAAAAGCGTAAAGGCTTCCGCCTCTAATGACGAAGGGGAAGTTTTAACCTTATTAGACCGCAAATTAAAAACCCTTACGGGCGTGTTTGAAGGGGTAAACAACGGTAAAACGGGCTTTGTAACCCCCCACGCGCACCCCTTTTTCGGGGACGTATATATTCCTTTCGGTAAAACCTACGGCGCAAAAACGGGGGATACCGTGGTTGTGCATATCACCGAATATCCCATTCGCGGACAAGGCGCGGAAGGGGAAATTACCGAAATTTTCACCGCGGATAACGCGCTTTTATTAGAAGAAGAAAGCATTTTACGCGAAGCGGATTTGCCTTTATCCTTCCCCGAAGGGGTATTAAAGGAAGCGGATAAAAACGCGAAGGAAGATATTACCCCCTATTTAGAAACGCGCGCGAATTTTACGGATTTATATACCTTTACCATCGACGGCGCGGATACTAGGGATATAGACGACGCGGTTTCGTTAGAAACCGAAGGGGAGTATTTAGCCCTTTACGTGCATATTGCAGACGTAACCCATTACGTAAAACAGGGTAGCGCTTTAGATAGGGAAGCCTTTGCAAGGGGAACCAGCGTGTATTTCCCCGATCGGGTACTGCCCATGCTTCCCCCCGCCCTTTCGAACGGCGCGTGTTCGCTAAACGAAGGGGAATACCGCCTTGCCTTAACTTGCAAAATTTTGTTTACCGCGCAAGGAAATCCCGTAAAAAGCGAACTGATGGAAAGCGTAATTCGTTCGGACCGCCGTTTAACGTACGGCGCTGTAAACGAATGGCTAATGGAAGGTAAGTCCACGGGCGATAAAAAAACGGACGAAACGCTTACTAAAATGAACGCGTTAGCAAAGGCGTTATCAAATAGCAGATACGAACGCGGCGCGGTGAATTTGGAAGTAAAGGAATCGGGCATCTACTACGATAACGGCGTAGTTACGGTGTGCGAAAGGAAGCGCGCGGACGGGGAAAAACTGATTGAAGAATTTATGATTGCCGCAAACGAAGGGGTGGCAAGGTTCGCCGAAAAAGCGGAAATTCCTTTCGTTTACCGCGTTCACGAATCTCCCGCGCCCGAAAAACTGTTTACTTTTTCCACGTTTGCTTCCGCGTTAGGGCTTCGCGCTTCTTTTGGCGCAGAGGTTTCCCCCGCGGAATTCAGGGATCTTTTGGATTTAGCGGTAGGGCAACCGTATTTCCGCGTGTTAAACGACGTAATGCTTCGCAGTATGCAAAAGGCAAGATACCAACCCGAAAACGTAGGGCATTTTGGGCTTGCCAGCGAAACGTACTGCCACTTTACCTCGCCCATCCGTCGCTATCCCGATTTAACGGTGCATCGCGTATTAAAAACCGCTTTACGCGGCGGTATTGCAAAGGCGCGTACCCTAAAGGAAGCGTGCTTATCCGCATCCGCGCAGTCTAACGTGCGCGAACGGATTGCAGATGAAACCGAGCGGGACGTAGACGATTTATATAAAACTTATTATATGTCCGGCTTTATTGGCAAGGAAATGCCCGCGGTCATTTCGGGGGTAACCTCCTTTGGAATCTTTGCCGAAACGGCGGATTCTTGCGAAGGGTTGATTCGCCCCGAAGAACTCCCCAAGGATATCTACGATTATCAAGAAAACACCTTCGCGTTACTTGGTAAAAAACACGAATTTCATTTGGGGGACGAAATCGTAATTCGCGTTCTTCGCGCGGATTTAACCGCAAGAAAGGTGGATTTCGCTTTAGTTACCGAAGAAGAAACGGGTGGTAAAATTCATAAGGAATTTGCCCCCGCATTCAAAGAAAAAAAGGAAGAAAAACGCGCGAAGCCGAAGGGAAACCGCCTTTCGCTTGCAAAACCCACGCGCTATAAAAAGAAAAAGCATAAATCAAAACGGTAAGGATATATGGAAAAGGAAATTTCTTACAACAAGCAAGCTCGCTTTGAATATTTTGTGGAAGATACCTTTGAAGCAGGCATCGTGTTAGAAGGCGCGGAAGTAAAATCCCTTCGTATGGGCAACGCGAATATTAAGGATTCCTTTTGCTTCGTTAGAAACGGGGAAGTAACCTTAAAAAACGCGCATATCGCCGTTTACGATAAGTCGGGCGCGTATAATTCTAAAGACGCCAAACGGGATAGAAAACTGCTTTTGCACAAGCGGGAAATCCATAAAATCGTGGGCAAAATTGGGGAAAAGGGCTTTACTTTGGTCCCTTTACGCCTATATTTTAAGGATGCCTTGGTAAAAGTGGAAGTTGCCCTTTGCCGCGGTAAAAACGTGGTAGATAAGAAAAAAAGCATTAAAGAACGGGATTTGGATCGGGATACTCGCCGTCAAATCAAGGAATACGGCAGATGATACGCGTTTCAAAAGAAAAAACCAAGCAAATTTTAAGCGCGCTTTGTTATCTTTTGCCCCCCGTTATCATAGCCACCGTAATTTTATGGGTGTTTCACGGCAAGGGCGTGTATCCGTTTGGGGATAAGAGCATTTCGTGGTGCGATATGGATTCGCAAGTCGTTCCCATGCTTTGCAACCTAAAGGACGTACTTTCGGGGAAAACCAGCCTATTATACAGCGCGCAAAACGCGGGCGGTATGAATTTTTTAGGGGTATTCTATTATTACGTTTCCAGTCCCTTTCACCTTTTGGTGGCGTTCGTTCCCAAAACGGCAATTCCTAATTTTGCCAATATTTTGGTGCTACTAAAACTGTGCGCGGGCGCGTTTACCGCCTTCGTTTATTTCCGCCACGCGCATCCTACCCTTTCTAGGGGATTTGCGCTTGCGCTTTCGCTTTTTTACGGATGTTGCGGTTACGCAATGGCGTATTATCAAATTCTTTTGTGGATGGACGCGGTGTATTTGTTCCCCTTGCTTTTATTGGGGCTTACCAAACTCCTTGGCGGCGGAAAACCCTACCTTTACGTATGCGCTTTGGTGGCGTTTGCGTATATTTGCTTTTATTTAACCTTTATGGTTGCGCTGTTTATTCTGCTTTACGCGGGGGTATGGGCGGTAACCACAACAAAGCAAAACAAAAAGGAAATTTCCGCGCGTTTTTTGGTTAGTTCGGCGCTGGGGATACTGCTTTCTTTAGCGGGAAGCCTTCCCTTACTGTTAGCGTACGGCTCCTCCGCGCGGCAATTAACCGATTTTTTAACCTCTATCAAATCAGCGGGAATTACTTCGGATATCAACACCTCTTTCCCCTTGTTTTTATCCACCCTTGCGGTGGTACCCTTCTTTTTCTTTGGAAAGGCGAACAGGAAGGACGTTCCCCTTTACGTATGTTTTGCGCTTACCTTGTTTTCGGTGATATACGAACCCACGAATCGCCTATGGCATTTGGGCGCGTATATGATGTTCCCTGCAAGATACGCGTTTATTCCTTGCTTTTTACCCCTTGCCATTGCGGGCGCGCGTTTAACGCCCAAACCGCTCGGCTTCGTTTCTATCGATGAAAAGGGGGTGGGGAGGGAAGAACTCCTTCTTTCCGCAAAAACCAAACTTGCGGTGCATATTTTAACCGCGGTTTGCGTACTGACCGCGCTTGGCGGCGTGATTTCGTATTCCATAACGCAGTCCACGAAAAACGTGAAACTTTTCACCGCTTTTCCCAGCACGTTAATGGGGAATACTTCTTCGTACGAAGCCTTTTTATCCTATTACGGCTGGATACTGCTGTTTGGTCTTTGCGTGGCGGCTCTATATCGCTTTAAGCTTTTAAAAAAGGCGGCGCTAATCGCGGTGGTTTTATCCCTTGCTATTTCCGAATGCGCCTTTTCCACCCGTATCTATATGGCGGAAAACGCGGGCTCTAAAAACGCGAACGAAATCGTCCTTGCCTTGGAAAAGGATAAAGCGCAAGCGGATCAAAACGCGGGGCAATCCTTTTACCGCGTAAAGGAAAGCCGATATAATTATTTGGTAAACTACACGGGTGCGGCGGGGTATCATTCCCTTTCGCACTATACGTCTATGACGGATAAGGATACCATGCGCCTACTCAAGCAACTCGGCTACGAATCTTGCTGGATGGAAGTGGGCTCGCATACGGGAACGGTGTTTACGGACGCGCTTTTTGCCATGCGCTATCAAACGGTATACGGCTACGATTGGGATAAAAAGGAAAGTTACTACTATTTAGAAGATACCCCCTACTGCTTGCCGTTGGGCGTGGTAACAAGCGCAAATTTAAGCGAAAGCGCGAACGTTTTTGCGCACGACCGCGTAGACTATTTAAGGAAAATTTATTCCGCGCTTTGCCCCCAAGGCCGTCCGTTAATTACCGAATGGAAGGATTGGAAGGGGGAAAACGCAGTTATCGTACCTAATCCCAACGGGGAAGGATATATTATCGGCTCTACGGGCGGCGCGAATCCTACCGTCAACTTCTTTTTCAACGTAACCGAAAAGCAAACGCTGTATTTAGAAGTGTACGACCAAGGCATTTTTACAAGTACGGACGTATGGCCAAATAATTTAGCGGACGTATACGTAAACGGCGCGTTGGTTGCGGACGGCAGGGGGTTCCCCTATAATTTGCACAACGGATTTTTAACCTTGGGCGAATACGAAAACTGTTCGGTTCGGGTGGAACTGCGCTTAAATAAAAACGCGTATCTTAGAAATTATTCGGTGTTCGGTATTTCGGATTCCGCCATGAAGGAAATGTGCCAAAATATGGCAAGCGCGGATTTAGCCTTAAAGGGGAATACCTACACGGGTAAAGTTTCGGCAAACGCCGGGGATTATCTGTTCGTTGCGGTGCCTTATCAAAAGGGGTATACCGCAAAGGTAAACGGCAAAAGCGTAAAAGTTGCGGCGGCGCTGGACGGTTTCATGGCAATTCCCTTAATCCAAGGGGAGAACCGCATCAGCATCAAGTACGTTCCGCCCGGTTTGAAGCTGGGGGCTTTGGTTTCTATTTTCACAATGCTCGGTATTTTACTTGCCTTTTTCCTTAAAATCAAGTATAATACCAAACGCGTGGCAAACCTTTCGTATATCGCGTTGATTATTTTGGGCGCGGTAACGGCGGCGGCTCTATTCGTATTTCCGCCCTTGCTTCGCATAATATCGTAAAAATATTCCGCGCAAGCGGAATTTTACGGGGCAGTTGCAGATTCGATTGCACGGTGCGCCCCTGTAAGCATACCGAAGCGCCCTGCTTCGTTAAAAAGGGTATTAAATTTAAACGCAAATTCTAACGAATTAGCATACGCAGCTTAACTGCGTTGTCCGCTCCTGCTACCCGCAGGTAGGATGTCGGGCATCAGAAAAACGGCGGGGAACGGCGAAGCCTTTTTAAAAGCGGAAGGCTAGCGGCACTTACGCTTTTCACGGCGGGGGAATTCCGTTTACCGAAGTCCTCCGTAAGGGATAAAAGGTAAAATAAGTATGTAGAAAGCAGTGGTTATCCGTGTAAGACTGGGGTGCAAGTCCCCACTGCTCCACCACGTCAGGGCAAGGCTATTTCGTCCGCCGTTGTTGCAACGGCTTGACCTATAAGCCTGCCCTTCCTTTTTCCCAAAAATCTTTTGTCTTAACAAAATCTTTTTGGGAGCCCTATATAATACGCGGTGTCTTAATGCGTATTTTACACGCACAAGACCACCACGTCAGGGCAAGGCTAAAATTATAGCCTGCCCTTCTTTTTTTAAAAATTTGGGGGAAAACCTTTACTTATAAAAAGCATTTCGCAAAAAAATTTTCAGTTTTTTAAAAAAACGCTTGACAATTAATACTGTGTGTTGTATAGTATTATGCGAGGGGTGGTATTAGCCGCTCAAGTAAAAGGAGGAAGCAAATGGATATTCAAATGAAACGCGGAATTTTGGATATCTGCGTGCTTGCGGCAATTAAAAAAGAGGAAAGTTACGGATATCAAATCATTAAGGAGATGAAGCCGTACGTAGATATTTCCGAATCTACCTTGTATCCCATTTTAAGGCGGTTAGAATCAAGCAACTGCTTAACCGTGCGCAGCGCGGAGTATAACGGTAGGCTTAGAAGATATTACACGATTACGCAAGCAGGAAAAAACAGATTAAAGGAATTTAGCGAAGAATGGAAGGAAATGATTTCCATTTACCAATTCGTAATGAAGGGGGAAGAAGATGAAAAAGAATGAATTTACAATTGCGCTTGCCGTTAGGCTGAAGGGATTCCCTGAAGAGGACGTAAAAAAATCTTTGGAATATTACGGCGAGATGATTGACGAAAGAATAGAAGATGGAATGAGCGAGGAGGAAGCGGTTGCCGCCGTTGGCACGGTGGAAGAAATTGCGGCGCAAATCACCGCGGAAACACCCTTGCTGCAATTATTAAAACAAAAATTTACGATGAAACGCAAACTTACCGCGGGGGAAAAGGCGTTACTGATTTGCGGCTCTCCCTTATGGGCTATTTTGCTAATTGTCGGCCTTGCGCTTGTGTTTGCCCTATACGTAAGCTTATGGGCGGGGGTTGCGGCTATGTTTGCCGTACCCGTACTATTTGGGATCGGGGGCGTAGGCGGATTGGTGTATTCCGTAATTTTAGGCGTAAGCACTACTTGGGGTAGTGGGGTTGCCTTTGCGGGCGCGGCGCTGATTCTGATCGGGCTTACTTTGCCTTCCTATTACGCGTGCAAGTTTATTGCAAAAGGTTTGATAAAAGTAGGCGTAGCGTTTTGGCGTTGTATCAAAAAGGCCTTCGTAAAAAAGGGGGTATAAGAAGATGAAAAAAATAGAAATTATATATATCTCTTTAGCGCTTATCCTTTTGGGTATCTTTTTAACAGTCGTTGGGCTTGCGGGGAACGGTTTTAATTTTAAAAAATTCGATATGACGAAGATTGAGGAACAAACCTTTCAAGTAAGCCAGCAGTTCACTTCCGTTTCGGTAGAAGCGGGGGCAACGGACGTCCGTTTGGTTTCCGCAACTTCGGGCGCGGGCGCAAGCGTAGTTAGTCACGTGGATAAGAAAATTCAGTATAGCGTAGAAGTGGTCAACGGCGTTTTAACCGTTAGCCGTAAAGATAACCGCAAATGGTACGATTACGTCGGCATCCGCTTTGCCAAACAGTACGTAAACGTATACCTTCCCGAAGGGGAATACCAAAACCTAACCGTTACGGGCACTACGGGGGACGTAACCGTGCCAAGCGATTTTACCTTTCATAACGTAAGCGTAAAAATGAGTACGGGGGATATCCGATACTCGGCTGCGGCAAAGAACGTTTCTTTACAAGTAACCACGGGGGATATTTCCTTCACGGGAAATGCAGAATCGTTATCCTTAAAAGGCAGAACGGGGGATTATTCCATCCGTCGCGCCACCGTTACGGGCGGGATTACCGTTAACGCCACCACGGGGGACGTAGAAATAGAAAACGTTACCGCGCAAAGCCTGTTGGTTGCTTTAAACACGGGGGACGTAGAACTAAATAACGTTCTAACCGTGGGCGAAACGAAAATAACCGCCACCACGGGGGACGTAGATATTTCCCGCTGTGATGCGGGCGAATACAACGTAAAAACCAGCGCGGGGGACGTGGAAATGTCCTTATTAACCCCCAAAACTTACACCGTTACCACTAAAACGGGGCGTAAGCGCGTACCCCAAAGCGTAGCGGGCGCAGGCGCTTGTAACGTAACCTGCCGAACGGGGGATATTGAAATCCGCGTAATTCCCTAACGGAAATAAAGAATCAATAACAACAATTTTCCTTGTGATTAAGGAAATGAATGGAGTAAGTTATGGAACGAACAAACGAATATGCAACCCGGCTTTCCGCAATGATTCGCAAGGAAACGGTTTCCACCCCTAACCAAACGGATATATCCAAGTTTTACGCCTTTCACACGCTATTAAAAGCCGAATTCCCCCGCTTGTTTTCTACTTGCAAGGTGGAAGATTTTTCGGGCAGCTTGCTTCTTCGTTGGCAAGGGAAGGAAAGTAAAAATCCCGTTTGCTTTATGAACCACATGGACGTGGTGGAAGCCACGGGGGATTGGAAATATCCGCCCTTTTCGGGTACGGTGGCGGAAGGAAGGCTTTGGGGGCGTGGAACGCTGGATACCAAAGGCGGTCTTTTTGCCATGTTGCAAGCGGTAGAGGAGTTGATAGCGGCAGGCTTTACCCCCGCCCGCGATATTTATTTTGTTTCCACGCGTACCGAAGAGGTAGGCGGCGCGCACGCCCAAACCATCGTTTCGGAACTTTTGAAAAGGGATATCCGCTTTTCCTTCGTGTTAGATGAAGGTGGTATGATTGTTTCGCAGCCTATGAAAGGCGCGTTAGGCAATTACGCCATGGTGGGCGTAGGGGAAAAGGGATACGCCAACCTAAAATTTACCGCCAAAGGCAAGGGCGGGCACGCATCCGCCCCCGGTAAAAATACCCCTTTGGTGCGCCTTGCTAAATTTATGGCGGCGGTAGAAAAAAAGTGTCCGTTCCAAACCTATCTTTCCCCCACGGTAAGCGAAACCTTCCGCGTAATAGGGAAGGGGATGAAAGGGGGCGCCGTGCGGTTTTTATTAAAACATAACCGCGCATTTCGCCCCGTATTAAAACGGGTGTTGCCTGCGGTTTCCCCCCAAGGGGCGGCAATGCTTCGCACAACGCTCGCGTTTACTATGGCAAGCGGATCAAACGGGGCAAACGTGTTGCCCGAAGAAGCGTACGTAATTGCGGATATGCGCTATTCCCACCACCAAGGGCTGGAAGATAGCGTTGCCGCGGTAAAAAAAGTGGCGGAAAAGTACGGCGTGGAAACCGAAGTGTTATTCCCCGGCGTTTCCTCCTCCCTTACCGACTACACCTCGTCCGCTTTCGCTTTAATTAGCGAAGGGATTAAAAAGGTCTTTCCTCAAACCGCAATCGCGCCCTATCTTATGACAGCCGCAAGCGATTCCCGCTTTTTCAGCGCGATATCGGATAACTGTTTGCGCTTTTCCCCCTTCGTAATTGATAACGCGCAGCTTGGCAGCGTGCACGGGGTGGATGAAAACGTAAATCTGGATAGCCTTGCCCCCGCCGTAGATTTTTATAAATTCGTAATGAAAAACACCGAAAGCGTATGAAGGAATAAGGATTAGGCAAAAGCATTTTAAAATTTTGCATGTGGATGGCGGTAGGTCTTGTGGGATTTTTACTGTTTATTTGCCTTTTGGTTTGGTTTCTACCCAGCTTTTTTGCCGCTTTTAGTGGTAGCGACTGCTTTACTCACGTTCGTTACGTTCATCCTCAAGAAGACCAAAGCGAAGTGTTTTATTGCGGGGAAAATACTAAGCTAACCGTTGCAAACGACATTGTGGAAAAAGGGGAAGGAATACCTCCCGACGGCTATTACTATCAAAAAGAGTGCGTAGCGGTTTGCGATTCTAATTTCGCAAGAAGAGGCTATGACTACGAGGCGGAAGGGTACGAAGGGGTGATTGCTCTTTTTACCGAACGCTATGTAAAAAATTCCATACAGGCATATAGTATCTACGCCATAGAATACGATAGGGAAAACCAAATTGCATACGGTTTTTTCAATTTGTACTCGCGAACGGTGGGCTGTTTGTCAGGTGGGGGAAGGAGTAATACCTCAAAAAGCGTATTAGGCGTATATTTTTCCTATTCGGCAAAAACGAAAACGCTAAATATCCTTCAACAAATAGATAAGGGTTGTATGGTTGCTTGCGGTATGGAAGGATGCGTGTATGTACAAAAACAAAAGTTTTACCTACACCCTATCGGTAGGGATGCGCAATTTTTATGTAAAGATATAGCGTATAATACCGATGGAAGCGTAAGCGTAACCTTTTCTAAAAATTCCTTTCTTTTGGTTATGGGATGCGAAAAATTGATTTTCCAAAAAGCGTGTGGCATTTGTGTTTTGGGCTCGTATAACGGGGAAGTGTATTTCAATGAAAAAAAGTAACCCCGTTGCTTATTCACGAATAAAATCAAAAAAATTTTAGGAAACACTTGCATTTCGCAAAAAGTAGTGTTATAATGAATACATTATTATAGCGTCATCGTTACTTTTTCTTGTTCGTTATTAGAAAAGTACGGAAATGGAGGGTAAAATGTTACAATTTTTAGCTTGGTCTTTCATTACGAAGCCCGTGATGATTGCTGCAATTATCGCCGCATCCGTTTTAGTAGAAGCGTTTTTGATTGCCGTAATTGTGGATGCAACCCGCAAGGCAATGGCAAGAAAACTAAATGGCGAAGCGGAAGAAGTTTCCGAAACTGCATTTGTGGAAGCGCTTACCGCCGATCAGAAAAAGTATTATGAAGCAATCCTTGAACGCGTAAACGAAACCAAAGATATTACGGTAAAAGCCACCGCAGCGGACGAAGAATTCCGCCTTGGCAAATTCCGTGTTTTGCGCCTTTTATTAAAGAACGGCAACTTGTTCGCGCAACTCGTTACCTACGGTAAGGATTTCCAAGCGCAAGTGTTCGGCGGCCATGCGGACGCAGAATTTTCGTTGAACGTTATCTCCGTGGATAGCGCTTCTGCGGTAAGAGACGTAAAAACTGCGTTTGGCAGGGTGCTTGCTTCCGTTCCCAACGTGTAAAGAAAAGTATATGGCCACCCCTTTGGGGTGGCTTTTTTATTCGTTTGCAATAAAAGTACGGTTGTCGGTAGAAATTTTACTAAAAAAACTCTAAAACATTTCAGAACTACTTGACAAACGCTAAAATACTTGATAGAATATATGAAGATAAAATAACACGGAGGGTTCTTTTATGAGAACGCGTAAAATTTTAACACTTTTGGCCGTTTTAGTGATGACCTTCGTTGCCTGCTTTGCGGTAGGTTGCGGTAGCGTTGATGCGAAAATCGGCGGTGAATATAACGAAGCGGCAGTAGCAAAAGCGCAAGAATTAATCGATTCCTTTATCGAAAAAAACAAGAAAAACTCCGAATTGACCATTCCCTTCTCGGTAAAAGATACTTCTAAAGTAATCACGGTTACGCAAGATGGTTTCAATACTGCGGAATTTGGTTCTTATCAAGGTACGGGCGATTACGAAAGCATGCAAGAACAATACGTGCAAGCGTTGGTTACCGACTTGTTCGCAACCAGACAAGGTAGAGTTCCTACGGGTAGAATCATTTTGTTAAACTACGGCACCCGCGCGGATGAAACTACCGGTTATTTCATCTACATTGGCAACAAGCAATTCGTTCAATTGTATGCAAAGGATTCGGTTGACTGCAAAGATAGTTTGATTCCCAAACTGTTCTACGTGCCCACCGGCTATCGTTTGATTACTTGCAACCATAAGGGCGGCGGTGCATACTTACTCCGCGTTTTGGAAAAAGTAACCGTATAATTTAATAGAAAAGTAAAGGTCGGGTAAATCCCGACCTTTTGTTTTATACGCCAATATTCTCTTTTCGCACTCTTCCGTTATTTCGTTAAAAAACCGCCCAAGCGCGTTTCGCTTGGGCGGTACGTGTTTTTCGTTATACGTTAAAGCGGAATAAAACTACGTCCCCATCGCGGAACACGTATTCTTTTCCTTCGCTACGAACTTTCCCCGCTTCCTTTGCGGCGTTATAACTGCCAAGGGTAAGTAAAGTTTCGTAATCCACTACTTCCGCGCGGATAAACCCTTTTTCAAAGTCCGTATGGATTTTTCCCGCAGCTTGGGGGGCTTTGGTGCCGTTTACTATGGTCCAAGCGCGCGTTTCCTTTTCGCCCGCCGTTAAGTAACTGATTAAGCCAAGCAGGGCGTAGGATTTTTTAATCAAACGGCTAAGCCCGCTTTCGGCAAGTCCCATATCTGCAAGGAACAGTTCTTGTTCTTCCGCGTCTAAAGCGGAAATTTCTTCTTCGGCTTTGGCGGAAATCATCAAAACTTCCGCGTTTTCCCCTTTGGCAAATTCCTTTACCTTGCAAACGAAGGGGATTTCGTCCTCGTTTTTGCCCGCGTCGCCTTCGCTAACGTTCGCCGCGTAAATTACGGGTTTTGCGGTAAGCAAGAACATTCCGTAAAGGATGGTTTGTTCTTCTTCGGTAAGGGGAAGGGTGCGCGCGGGTTGTTCGTTTTCCAAGTGCTTTAATACCTTTTCAAGCACCGCCGCTTCTTCCTTATATTTTTTATCCCCCGTTTTTACCAGGGATTGTACGCGGTCAAAACGCTTTTGCACCGTTTCCAAATCGGATAAAATCAGTTCTAAATTAATGGTTTTAATATCGCGAACGGGGTCTACCGAATTTTCTACGTGAATAACGTTTCCATCTTCAAAGCAGCGCACTACGTGAACGATTGCGTCTACTTCACGGATGTGCGAAAGGAATTTGTTCCCCAAACCTTCGCCCTTGCTTGCGCCTTTTACAAGACCTGCAATATCCACGAATTCAACCACCGCCGGGGTAACTTTTTTGCTATTATATAACGCGGCAAGTTTATCCAAACGTTCGTCCGGAACGGCAACGATGCCCACGTTGGGCTCTATGGTGCAAAAGGGGTAGTTTGCGGCTTCCGCCCCCGCCTTGGTAATTGCGTTAAACAAGGTGGATTTTCCCACGTTGGGAAGTCCTACAACGCCTAATTTCATATTCACTTTCTCCTTCGCGTTTTACGCTTTTTCTATTTTAGCACATTTTCAAAAAAGTTCCAAACATTTCAAAGGGTTTTTCTTCTTTTTCGCTAATTTGTTTGCTTTCGCGCGTGAAATATGCTAAAATACAAGGGAAAAAACGAAAAGAAAGGAAATTCTTATGGATTACAAAGCCTATATTGCGGAAAAAATTAAAGTAGACGGGGTGGATGCATCCCAAATTCGCGGTATGATTGCCGTTCCTCCCACGCGTGAAATGGGGGATTACGCCCTGCCGTGTTTCCCTTTTGCCAAGGTTTTAAGAAAAAGCCCCGCTATGATTGCGGAAGAACTTGCTAAAACCATCGCGCCCGATCAGGTAATTGAAAGCGTTACCGCCCTTTCGGGTTACTTAAACTTCCGTATTTCCCGCTTTGGTCTTACTTCGGCGGTGCTTTCCGAAGTATCCGAAAAAGGGGAAGCATACGGCTCTTCCACCCAAGGGGAAGGCAAGGTTATTTGTATCGACTATTCTTCTATTAACATCGCAAAACCCTTCCATATCGGGCATTTGCTCACCACGGTTATCGGCGGCGCGTTGTACCGTATTTTTAACTTTTTGGGTTATAAAGCGGTGGGCATCAATCACCTTGGTGATTGGGGTACGCAGTTCGGTAAACTGATTTCCGCCTACAAGCGCTGGGGGGATGAAGAAAAAATCCAACAAGGTCGCGTTCGCGAACTGATGAAAATTTACGTTCGTTTCCACGAAGAAGCGGAAAAGGACCCCGCGTTAGAAGAAGAGGCGCGCGGATACTTCAAAAAGATTGAGGAAGGGGACGAAGAATGCTTGCGCCTGTTCCATTGGTTCCGCGATTTAACCCTTTTAGACGTACAAAAGATTTACGATTTACTGAACATTAAGTTTGATAGCTACGCGGGCGAAAGTTTCTATAACGATAAAATGCAACCCGTAATCGACCGTTTACAGGAAAAAGGGCTGTTAAAGGAAAGCGAAGGCGCAAAGGTAGTGGATTTGGAAGAACACGGTATGCCCCCTTGCTTAATTTTGAAGGCGGACGGCGCAACCTTGTACGCAACGCGCGATTTAGCCGCCGCGTATTACAGAAAGCAAACGTACGATTTTTATAAGTGCTTATACGTGGTAGCCTACCAACAAAACCTGCACTTCAAGCAAATTTTTAAGGTTTTGGATCTTCTTGGCGAAGATTTTGCAGGGGATATGGAACACGTAGCCTTCGGTATGGTATCGCTTGCTACGGGCGCAATGAGTACCCGTAAGGGCAACGTCGTGTTCTTGGAAGACGTAATTGAAACCTGCATCCAAAAAAGTCGCGAGCTTATGGAAGAACGCAACCGCGAATTGGAAAATAAAGAAGAAGTATCCCGTATGGTGGGTACCGCAGCCGTTATTTTCGGCGCGTTACTCAGTTCCAAAATTAAGGACGTAGTGTTTGATATCAATAAAGTAACGAACTTTGACGGGGAAACGGGCCCCTACGTACAGTACACCGCCGCAAGATGCGCCAGCGTATTGGAAAAGGCAGGGGATTTCACCTTTAATCCTAACGGCGTTTGCCCCGTAACGGATGCGGAATTTGAAGTGGCTTCCTTACTTGCTTCCTTCCCCGAAACGGTGAAAAACGCAGCCGAAAAGCGCGAACCTTCCTTCGTTACCCGCTTTGCGGTGGATTTAGCGCAAGCGTACAATAAGTTCTATTTCGAATGCAAAATTTTGGATGCGGAACCCGAAATTAAGGCAATGCGCTTGGCCCTTACCAAAGCAACGCACACGGTAATTAAAACCGCCCTTTCCCTTCTTGGCATTGAAACGCCCCAAAGAATGTAAAATAAAAGCCCCCGCAACGAGCAGTTGCGGGGGCTTTTTTTGCTTTTTAATTATTGATTATTTGCTGCGATAATCTTTTGCGCTTCGGTAAAAGGTACGTCCTCGTAGCGGGCAAATTCCATGGTATAACTTGCTCTGCCTTGCGTCATACTTCTCAGTTCTACCGCATAGCGTTGCATTTCGGAAATGGGCGCTTCGGCAAGCACTTCCTGTTCGCCCCCGTGCATTTCCATACCTAAAATACGGCCGCGGCGGCGGTTCATATCCCCAAGGATATCCCCAAGATACGCGTTAGGTACGCGGATTTTAAAGGAGTAAACGGGTTCCAAAAGTACGGGGTTTGCTTTAGGCATTGCTTCCTTATAAGCAAGCGCCGCCGCAAGTTGGAAGGCCAAGTCCGAACTGTCTACGTCGTGATAACTGCCATCGTAAAGGGTAGCGCGTACGCCGCTTACGGGGAAGCCCGCCAGGGTGCCCTTCTTCATGCAATCTACAAGTCCCTTTTCTACCGCAGGGATATAGTTTTTGGGAACTACGCCCCCCACGATTTTATCCACGAATTCAAATTCGCTTTCGCAAGGTTCAAAGCGGATAGCTGCATCCCCAAACTGACCGTGCCCACCCGTTTGCTTTTTGTGTTTACCACGCGCTTCGGCGGATTTTCTAATACTTTCACGGTAGGGGATTACGGGCAACGCGTATTTAGCGGTTACGCCGAATTTGTTTTTTAGTTTACCAAAGGTAACTTCTACGGCAACGTCCCCGGGCGCGGAAAGAACGGTTTCCCCCGTTAAGGGGTCTTTTTCTACTTTCAGCGTGGGGTTTTCTTCTGCCAAACGGGAAAGTCCTTGGAAGGTTTTATCTTCTTCACCGCGTTCGGCGGTTACCGCCACCTTGTAGTTGGATGCGGGATATTCAAAGTGGGGATAGGGAAGGGCGGAAGCGTCTTCCGAAAGGGTGTCGCCCGTTTTTACCCCCGTCAGTTTGGATACGGCAACGATATCCCCCGCAAACGCTTCGCTTACGGCAAGTTGCTTTTTGCCTTGGGGCAGGGAAAGCGCGTTAATTTTTTCGGTTTCCCCCGTGGTTAGGTTGTAAACGGACATCCCGCTCTTCATGGTACCGCTTTTAATTTTCATTAAGGAAAGTCTGCCGATAAACGGGTCTGCCACCGTTTGGAATACTTGCGCGCTGAAGGGCGCGGTTTCATCCGCAAAAATGGAACGGTCTGCAGCCGAGGGGGCAAGTCTAACAAGGTTATCCAAAAGGTTAATAACCCCGCGGTTCATCAGGGCGCTACCCGAAAGAACGGGGATTGCGCTACCCGTTTTCAAACCGTATTTTACACCCGCAACTACTTCTTCCTTGCTAAGCGCGCCTTCTTCAAAGAATTTTTCCATTAGCGCGTCGTCCGAAGAAGCGGCAACTTCGGTCATTTCGTTAAACAGTTTTTCATATTCGTCCTTTAGGGAATCGGGCATATCAATTTTCGTTCTGCCGTCCGGGCTAAACAAATAACTGTTTCCGCTCATCAAGCTAACGTAACCTTGCATTTTTCCGTTTTCCATAATGGGAATTTGCACGGGGGCAATCGCGCCGGGAAGCATTTCGTGTAAGGCTTCTACCGTGCCAAAGTAATCGGCGTTGTCCTTATCCATGCCGTTAATAAATACGATAGCGGGAATTTTATGTTCGCGTACGTAATGCAGCGCCCGTTCGGTACCAACCGAAAGATTTTTGTTTGCGTCGCATACGATAATTACGCTACCGCAAGCGGCAAGCGCGGCAACCTTTTCCCCTTCAAAATCAAAAAAGCCGGGTACGTCTAAAAGGTTAATTTTGCATTCGCCCGCGTATAGGTGACAAGCGGAAAGGGATACCGAAATTTCCCTTGCGATTTCTTCTTTATCAAAATCCGAAACGGTATTTCCTTCGGTAGTCTTTCCCATACGGTCAATCATTTTTGCGTTAAACAAAAGGGCTTCTAAAAGGGAGGTTTTTCCTTCGCCGCTATGTCCGATGATTGCAACGTTTTTAATGTCTTTTGCTAAATACTGTTTCATAAGCGCTCCTTTCCGAATGGGGTTCGGCTATCATTGTATACCGATATTATAATATGACGGCGGAAAAATTTCAATAGGGTTTTGAAAAAAAATGTAAAAATGGGGGATATTCCTGATAAAAAGTTCCATTTTTATTGTTTTTTATGCGTGTTTATGGTATAATAACCGTATAAAACCGAAGGAAAAACGGCAAAAAACGTCCCTTTCTTTTAAGTTTTATTTAAGCGAAATGCCGTATACTGCTTAAAAAAGGGGGTAAAATATGCGTGTTTTAGTTGTGGAAGACGAAAAGAGTTTATCCGAAGCGCTTTGTTCCATCCTTCGCAAGCACAAGTACGATACGGACGCGGCCTACGATGGGGAAGAAGGGTTACTGTATGCCACTTCGGGGATATACGACGTTATTTTGTTGGACGTAATGATGCCCAAAATGAACGGTTTTTCCATGTTAAAGGAACTGCGCGCTAAAAAAATTACCACCCCCGTACTTATGCTTACCGCCCTTTCGCAACCTGCGGATAAAGTCAAGGGGCTGGATATCGGCGCGGACGATTACCTTGCCAAACCCTTTGACGCCGAAGAACTTTTGGCGCGAATCCGCGCGCTTTGCCGCCGCGGTGGGGAATACCGTGAAGATACCCTTACTTATGGGGATATCACCTTGCGCCTTTCGGGTTATCGGTTGGAATGCGGGGGAAAAACGGTAAAGCTTTCGGGTAAAGAATACGAAATTATGCGCTATTTGCTCGAACGCCCCAGCTTCGTTGCGGAAAAAGAAGAAATCATTAGTAAGGTTTGGGGTTGGGATAACGATTTTGAAAGTAATAATTTGGAAGCGTATATGTCTTTCTTAAGAAAAAAACTTGCCTTTTTAGAATCCAACGTAACCGTAACCGCGGTGCGCGGCGTGGGTTATCAACTTATGGAGAAAAACGGATGAAAAAGGCGCAGATAGTCAATATTTATCATCCTTCTAAAAGGGACGCGTTCTTTTTGGCGCGTTTCCGTTTTACCGCCTTTTGCGGATTGATCGCCTTACTTTTGTTGGGGCTTTTGTTTACGATAACCTTTACGGTAATGAACCGCTTGGTAAACGCCCGCGTCGGCGCGGAACTTACGAACGCCATCACCGCCGCAAAGCGGGGGGAATCGCAAATGCTTGCCGGGGGGGAATGCTTGGTTATTTCCGAAACGCCCAAGGGTACGGTTGCGGAAAACTGTTCGCAATATCAAGCGCAAATGATGCCCCAAATGTTAATGGAAATTAGCGACGCCTCGGGATCCTTTCGTTTGGACGGGCACACCTATTGCTACAAAGCGGAGCTTGTAAACGGAAGGCGCATCGTCGCCGTGTACGACGCCACGTCGGACGGCAAATGGCTTTCCACCTTCCGCAAAACGCTGTGGATTGGCTTTTTTGCGGGCGTTCTCATGGTGTTGCTTGCCGCGTGGATGTATTCCAACTACGTAATCAAGCCCACTAGGGAAGCCTTAAATAAACAACGCGAGCTAATTGCCAACGCTTCGCACGAATTAAAAACGCCCCTCACCGTACTTTCCGCAAATTTAAGTTTACTTTCGGCAGAACCCAATTCTACCGTAAAGGAAAACGAACAGTGGCTTCAAGCGGCTAACGCGCAAATTACCCGTATGAAC
>JAZUCI010000130.1:0-4053 GCA_045639045.1 Christensenellaceae bacterium | reverse complement strand
GTTGCCACAAGCGCCTCCCACCAAACGGAAGGGGATTGCTCGCTCCAACCGGGGGCGGGGAAATCGCAAGGGTACGCGCTATTCGCCGCGCAAATAATTTCTCCTTTTTCCGAAACCAAAAGGGCCTTTAAGCCAGAGGTTCCCAAGTCAACGCCGATGAAATATTTCATATTTTCATCCTCCTTGCGTATATTTTACAGTAAAATTATTGACTTTTCTTCTACTTTTTGCTATAATTTTAGGACAAAATTTGTTTTTTTAGGTGTTTATGTTTTATCAGTACGCGCATTTTGGTAAAAGCGATTATTTTTTGAAGGAGTACGGTACGGATTTTTCCTTTCCCGCGCACGTGCATTTTTGTTTTGAGTGCGTCGTGGTAACCGAAGGGGAAATGACCGTAAGCGTAAACGGGGAATCCGAACGCCTTACCGTGGGGGAGGCGGTCTTTATTTTGCCCAACCGCCTGCACTCGTTAACCTCCCACGGCAGTAAGCATATGCTTTGCATATTTGCGCCCGAACTCGTATCTTTTTTTTGGGAAAAGGTGCGGGATAAAACCCCCGAATCCTACCGTTTTCGCCCTTCCAAAGAAGTTCTTTCCATGCTAAACGGCATGAACGGGCAGGAGGATACGACGTATAAAAAGGGTGTTTTGTATCTACTTTGCGCCGAATTCGACCGTGGGCGCGCGTATTTAACCGACGGCAAGGAAGAAAAAGATCTTCTCCCCGCCATATTTCGCTACGTAGAAGGGCATTATACCGAAAGTTGCACGCTTGGGAATCTATCTAACGCTGTGGGCTACGAATACGGTTATCTTTCCCGTTATTTCAAAAAGCGCACGGGCGTTTCCTTTACCGAATACCTAAACCGCTACCGCTTAAACCGCGCGTGCTACTATTTAACAAGCACGGATAAAACGGTACTGGATATCGCCCTTTCGGTGGGGTACGATTCCCTTCGCAGTTTCACCAGAAACTTCAAAAAAGTGTTTGGAATTACGGCGGCGGAATATCGTAAAACCGCCAAGAAAAAAGGCTGAGAAAACGGAAAAGGCAGAAAATCTTCTTTTATAAAAGAAAAGGTAGGAAAAAAGGATAAATTTTCCTATCTTTTTTCCTTTTTAGGGTTGACGAAAAAGAAAAAACATTGTATCATATTACTAATATTACCGTGGAGGACGGAAAACATGATTTATAATTTGAAAACCAACGATAACGTAACGCCCATTAACGTATCTTCTCGCGCGTTCGTATCGTTTACCACCAAGGATATTGCTCCTAAAACCTACCGCGTAACCGTAACCGAAGGGGGCGCACAAGTGTTCGATACGGGCGTACAACCCTTCGGCACCGTAAAAACGCAATTAAAATTCCCCTTAAAGGCTACCACCCGTTACGATTGGGCGGTAACGGTTGCGGATGAAAACGGTAAGGAAGAAAGCGCTTCTTCGTATTTTGAAACCGCGCTTTTAGATGGGTTTGATGCCCGCGCAAAGTGGATTAACACGGGCGCGCTCGTTATCGACGCGGGTATGACGAAGGATACCAAGGCAATGTTCATGAAAAAGAAATTCACCTTGGAAAAAGTTCCCGCCGATGCAAAAATGTACTACTGTGCGCTTGGCGCGGGGGAAGTATATATCAACGGCAAGCGCGTGGGCGAAGGGTTCTTAAGCCCCTCCGTAACCAAATACGATAAGCGCGCGCTTTACCTTGCGGAAAACGTAACCGACTTCTTAAAGGAAGGGGAAAACAGCATTGCCGTTATGGTAGGGAACGGCTTCTACAACCAAACGGTAGAAGATAACTGGAGCTTTAACCACGCAACTTGGCGTGATGCGCCCCGTATGATTATGCAGGTGAACTTTGACGGCGCACCCGCTTTATTCTCCGATCGCTCCTGGTTGGTTACCGACCGTACCCCCATCGTATACAACGCGCTTCGTAACGGCGAATTCTACGATGCAAGATTAGAAAAAGATTGGATGGGGCAAACCGAACCCGAAGGGGATTTCTGGAAAGCGGCAATCGCAACCCCCATCGGCGGTAAGTTATACCCCATGGAAATGCCCGAAATTAAGGTAATGAATCGCATCCGTCCCGTTTCGGTAACCAAAACGCCTTCGGGTAAATGGTTGTTCGACTTCGGCATCAACCTTGTTGGTATGTGCGAAATTCATATGCAAGCCCCCGCAGGCGCAACCGTAATGTTGCGTTATGCGGAAAAATCTGCGGATGGCGAAGTGGATATGAAACACGTTGGTCAGTATATTCGTACGGACCACGTACAAACGGATAAATACACCTTCAAGGGCGAAGGGGTAGAAGTATGGCACGCCCGCTTCACCTACCACGGCTTCCAATACGTAGAAATGACGGGGCTAGACCAAGAACCCACCTTGGATAGTTTGGTTGCTTTGCAAATTTACACCGCGTTTGATAAAATCGGCGATTTCAGTTCTTCGGACTACGTATTGAACACCTTGTATGAAATTGGCGAACGCGCGTTAGTTGGTAACTACCACGGCATTCCCACCGATTGCCCCCACCGTGAAAAGAACGGTTGGACGGGGGATACCGCCCTTTCTAGCGAACAAGCGCTGATGAACTACGATATCGCGCCTTCGTACAAAAAGTTTATGCTGGACTGCATGGATAACCAACGTGTAAGCGGTCAACTTTCTTGTATCGTTCCCGCATCTTCCTACTGGGGATATAACTGGGGCTTTGGTCCCGCTTGGGATACCTGCTTCTTCACCGTACCCCATATGATTAAGCGTTATCGCGGGGATAACACGGTATACGCGGAAATTTACGAATCCGCTAAAAAGTACATTGACGATTTCTGCTCCTACTACGAAGAAGACCATTTGGTAAACTTCGGGTTAGGCGATTGGTGTTTCCCCACCAAAGCGCCCGCGCCTTATAACCGCGTGGCAGCGTTACGTCTTACCAGCAGCGCCTTCTATTACTACAACGTGAAAGTGCTTGCGGATATGGCGCGCGATTTAAGAAAGTATCAGGATGCAAAGCGCTACGAAGCCAAGGCAGAAGCAATCCGTCTTTCCATTTTGAAATACTTCGTGAACGAAGAAACGGGGGAAGTAGACGGGGACGTTCAAACCTCGCTTGCTTGCGTACTGTTCTTTAATATGGTACCCAAAAAATTGGCTAAAAAGGTGGCGCGCCGCTTAAACGCATCCGTTAAGAAAGCGGGCTATCACTTCTACGCTGGTATTTTGGGTTGCAAATGGATTTTCGCATCCCTTTCGGAATACGGCTACACCGAAACGGCGTACCGCGCAATCACCAACCCCGGGTATCCTTCTTACCGCAACTGGGTAGAACGTGGTGCAACCACGATGTGGGAAGATTGGGAGGACGGCTTCTCTCACAACCACCACATGTATTCGGACGTTTGCGGTTGGATGATGAAGTATATCGCAGGGCTTAGATTGGATGAAAAGGAAAACGCGTACCGCGTGTTTACCGTAGATCCTAAACTGATTCCCCAAATTGATAACGCGGCGGCGGAAGTGGAAACCCCTTACGGCAAAGCGGCGGTTGCTTGGAAGCGTGAAAACGGTGTGTTTACCGTTACCGTAACCGTACCCTCGGGTACCAAAGCAAACGTATTTATGCCCGATAAAACCAAAAAGGTTCTTACCGAAGGCGTATACACCTTAACTTGTAACGTATAAAATAACGGGAACGCCGCCGCGATAAAATGCGGCGGCGTTACACCGTACTTTAGGCAATTTTCTATGCAAAAAAACGATCAAAAAGAAAAGCAATCCCTTTTAACCCCCTCCCATGGCGGCGGGGCGTTTACTCTTGCCGTTTTTGCAGGGTTATTTACAACGCTGATTCTTTCGGTAATCGTAAGCGGTATTGCAAGCGCCAAAAATATCCCGTTTGAGCAAGTAACCAAGTTGAACGGGGTTATATGGCTAACCTACCTGGTACCGCAGCTCGTTTTACTTGGGGTTGGCGTTGGGGTTATGGCGTACGCCAAGAAGTCGGAGGCCAAGCGGTCTTAGGAAGACAATAC
>JAZUCI010000129.1:0-2877 GCA_045639045.1 Christensenellaceae bacterium | reverse complement strand
CCAGCCCCTGTTCCTTAATGGAAAGCGGCGTTACTTATCGCGAAGTGGAATTGCTTCCCGACGGCGGCTTTGATTATGAAAATATCGCCAAGGCGCTTACCGAAAAAACCAAACTGGTTACCATCCAGCGCTCCAAGGGTTACCGTATGCGCCCTTCCTATTCGGTAGAAGAAATCGGCAAACTCATCGCCTTTATTAAGGAAAGAAAACCGAACGTCATTTGTATGGTGGATAACTGCTACGGGGAATTCGTAGAAAGAAGGGAACCTTCCGAAGTGGGCGCGGATATGATCGTTGGCTCGCTAATCAAAAACCCGGGCGGCGGTCTTGCCCCCGCAGGCGGATATATTGCGGGTAGAAAGGATTTAATCGAACGCTGCGCGTACCGTTTAACTTCCCCAGGCTTAGGGTTGGAAGTGGGCGCGAACTTCGGTGTGGAAACGCAGTTCTACCAAGGCTTTTTCCTTGCGCCCACCGTGGTTGCTTCTTCGGTAAAGGCGGCAATCTTCGCGGCGGCGGCATATGAAAAATTAGGCTTTAACGTACTGCCTTCTTCTTTAGAAACCCGCCACGATATTATTCAGTCCATCGAACTGAAAAGCGAAAAAGCGATGGTTGCGTTTTGTAAGGGGATTCAATCCGCGGCGCCCGTGGATAGCTTCGTAACCCCCATCCCGTATCCCATGGCGGGCTATGACGACGACGTAATTATGGCGGCAGGCGCCTTCGTGCAAGGTTCTTCCATCGAACTTTCGGCGGACGGCCCCGTTCGTGAACCCTACGCCATCTACTTCCAAGGTGGTTTAACCTTTGCACACGCAAAGCTTGGGGTGCTTTTGTCCTTACAAAAAATGTTGGAAGAAGGGTTAATTCAGTTATAATTTCCTCTTCCTAAATAAAATAACACAAGGAAAAACTTTAAGGAGAAAAAGAAAATGTTAATTTTTTCATTACTTGCGCTTTTAGCGTGGAGTGGCTCGGACTTATTCAGTAAAAAGGGCACGCGCGAAGAAGACAAAAACAGCCATTGGAAAGTGGTGTTCGGCGTGGGCCTTATTATGGGCATCCACTTTGCAATCACCTTAATCGGCGGCGCGATTATCGATGCCAACGGCGGCCCCGATAAACTGCCCAAAATCGTGGCAAGCTTGTTCTACACGGATTTCAAAATGATAGATTTCGTGCATTACCTTCCCGTTGCGGCTTTGTATATCTTGGCAATGGTTTTGGGATACGTTGGGTTGCGTTACATCGAACTTTCCATTTCTTCCCCCATTTGTAACTGCTCGGGTTCGCTTGCGCTGTTACTTTGCGCGCTGATCTTCGGCACGGACGAATTTGCTTTGCCCGTTCCCGCAATTATCGGCGTAGTGCTGGTAACCTTGGGTATTTTAGGTATGGGTATCGTTGACGGCCGCGAAGACGAACAGTTAAAACTGCGCCGCAGGGAGGAATCCAACCGTAAATACACCAAAAGTATTTTGGCGTTCCTTCTTCCCATCGCGTATTTGGTAATCGACGCGCTTGGTACGGTAGGGGACGAATGGATTTTTGCAGAAGGTCTTATCGAAGATTACGCTGCAAACTCCGCGTTTGAACTTACTTTCTTCCTTCTTGCAATTTTTGCCTTCGTTTGGGTAAAATTCGTGAAAAAGGATCACTTGTTCGTGCGCGAAAACGGGGATTTATACCTTGGCGGTTTGTGCGAAACCATCGGTCAAATCTTCTATATGGCGGTTATGTTTGCGGAATACGCCGCAGGTATGGTTATCATTTCCGCGTACTGCGTGCTTTCGCTTGTGTGGAGCCGTATCTTCTTAAAAGAAAAACTTTCGTTCAACCACTATATTACCATCGTGGTAACGCTTGCGGGTATTATGCTTTTGGCGCTTTACGGCGGTTAAGGGGTAAACAATGAAAATTGCTGTTATCACGGGCGCTTCTTCGGGAATCGGTAAAGAAGTGTTCCGCCAAATCCCTTCCGCTATGGGAGTGGAAGAAGTATGGGTAATTGCGCGTAACGCGGAAAAGCTGACCGAATTGCAATCCGAAACTGTGCTTCCCGTCCGCGCGATCCCTATGGATTTATCCTTGCCTTCTTCTTGGGAAGAATACCGCAATTTGTTAGATGCGGAAAAGCCCCAGGTGGTATTCCTTGCAAATTGCAGCGGCTTTGGTAAATTTGGCGGTGTGGAAGAAATTTCTTTAGCGGATGCGCTTGGTATGGTGGATTTAAACTGCGCCGCGCTTACGGCAATCACCTTGCATACCCTTCCCTTTATGCAAAAGGGGGGTAAAATCATGCAAATTGCTTCGGTTGCCGCCTTTCAACCCATTCCGTATATCGCGGTTTACGGCGCAAGCAAGGCGTACGTGTTATCCTATTCGCGCGCGTTAAATAAGGAACTGCGCCCCCGTGGCATTTCGGTAACCGCCGTTTGCCCGTTTTGGACGAAGACCGCCTTTTTTGACCGCGCGGTGAAAAAGGACGGCAAGCGCCCCGTGGTGATTAAATACGCCGCGATGTACGATCCCGTAAAAGTGGTAAAACGCGCTTACCGTGATACCCTTCGGGGTAAGGACGTATCTAAGTACGGCGGTATTGCCCGCTTACAAGCCTTTGCCTGCAAACTTTTGCCGCACTCCCTCGTTATGAAGGTGTGGATGCGTCAGCAAAAATTAAAAGCGTACGAAAAGGCAACGCAAAAAACCGAAAAATAAAAAAATTCCCCCCCGCCAAGCAAACGGCGGGGGATTTTTCAATTTTTGTTCGGATTTTAAGTTTTTTTTCGTTCCCGTATCCTTAAAAATAATACGCGTACGTGCGTGCGCGCGTAGAAGGACTTATTTTCGCAAAAAAAAGAGTGAAAAAATAAT
>JAZUCI010000128.1:0-3999 GCA_045639045.1 Christensenellaceae bacterium | reverse complement strand
AAAAAGCCGTTATATATCCGCGGATACCCAACTGCTTGCGCGCGCCAACGCCCTTTTGGGGCTTACCCAAGGGGTTACGCTGGCATCGGCGGATAAGTTTGTGGCGGATGCAAGCGAAAAGGAGCAAATCGCCAAAGATTTTGATGCGGATATTTGCGATATGGAAGGGGCAGGCATCGCCCTGATTTGCGAAAAAAACAACGTGCCTTTCCTTATGGTAAAGGCGGTTTCGGATACCAAAAACGACGGGGCAAAGTTTAACGAATTGGTGCAAGGCGCTTGCCAAGGCTTTGCAACCGTATTGCAAAAATTAGTATAATTTTCACACGTAATTATTATAAAACATATCGGCGGAAGGGGGTTGCCCTTCCGCTTTTTTATTGCCATTTTTTATCCATACCTTTTAGTGGGGGGATCGCGAAAATTTCACCGCAAATTGCACCGCACTCCCCTACCCCACCGCAAAAAAATATATGCCCCGAAAAACAAGTGTTTTTCGGGGCATATATATACTTTTTCTACAAATTTCTACTTTCCATTTTGTCGTATGCCAAAAGGGGCATATTAAAAGTGTGAAGGCGCCACGTAGTTATCACCTTTTTCTTTATTGCATCGCTTACACAAGGTTTGTAAATTATCATACGTGCTTTTCCCACCTTTTGCAATCGGCTTGATATGGTCTATTTCTAAACCACCCCTTGCTCCGCAAATTTTACAGCGATTACCGTCCCGTTGATGAATTGAAAAACGCATTTTATTAGAAACCTTTCCACGCTCCACCCTACATATAGCATTCCAAATTTCTTTATCATTATAGAAAAAACCGTTTTTGTTGTTTAACCTTTTAATGAAAGATAACACGTCGTCAGTAAGAAATGTTTCACTTTTGCCTGCGCATATTCGCCCGTCCATCGTACTATAGCATAAATCAATTTGAATTGTAAAATCCGTTACGGGATGTAAACACGTTTTTAAGAAAATTTTCTTTTCAGCGTTTAATAGTTTTTCTTTTTTATATTTTTCAAAATTCGCGCGATACTTCCCAAAAACTTTAATTCCTTCTATTTCGGACTGATACCGTTCGAATTCCTTTTTATTCGCTTCCAATAATTTTATTTCTTTTTGTATTTCCCATTGTTTAAACTGCAAAAAATAAATTAAATAATCTTCGCAAGAAATAGTTTCATAAAAATTATAGTTGTCATAAGTATGGTCGCAATCAAAACAAGTTGCTTTGTTAAAGCGGAATTTTTGATTCATTGCCACAAGATTTGCTATCGCTTCGCTATTTTCGGTTACAAACGCAATATATTTTTCTTCTATCCTTTTGGAAATTTTCTTCCAAACAAGGAAAGCCAATAAACTTGCGATTACCACACAAATAAAAACACCTAACCACATATTTTTACCCTAAAAATAAAAAGCGAAAAGAGTAAAAGCCCTTTTCGCCTTTATTTCTTTTAATTATTAATTTTTATTCTTCGCTATACCCGGCTAAAAACGCCTTCGTAACCTCGCTTTTGGGGTTTTCGAAAACTTCTTCGGGGGTGCCGAATTCTTCCGCAATGCCGTTAGCCATAAACAGCACTTTATCCGCAACCGAACGGGCAAACTGCATTTCGTGCGTAACCAAAATCATGGTTCTATCCGCATGCTTTAAGCCACGGATTACTTTTAACACTTCCCCCGTAAGTTCGGGGTCTAATGCGGAGGTCGGTTCGTCAAAGCACAAAATATCGGGGGATAACGCTAATGCGCGTGCGATTGCCACGCGTTGGCATTGCCCACCCGAAAGTTCGCACGGGTAGTTTTCCTTTTTGTCCGATAAGCCTACGCGATCTAACAGTTCGTTTGCCAAAGCAAGGGCTTCTTCCTTTGCCTTTGCGCGCGCGGCTTTCCGTTCCCGCCAAGGCAACCTTTTGGCTTCTTCCTTGCCAAGCACCATGGGGGCAAGCGCCACGTTGTTCAGCGCGTTATACTGCGGAAATAAGTTAAAGGATTGAAACACCATACCAAAGTGCTTGCGCTTTGCGCGAAGCTCCTTTTCCTTTACGGGTTTTCCCCCTTCTATCAAGAGTTCGCCGTTTAGCCATACTTCCCCTTGGTCTGCAAATTCCAAGGAATTCAAAATGCGAAGAAGGGTACTTTTGCCGTTACCCGAAGAGCCGATAATGGCAAGCACTTCCCCCTTTTCCAAGGTGAAAGACGCGCCCTTTAATACTTCCTTTTTTCCAAACGCTTTATATACGTTGTTTACTTCTAAAAACGCCATAGTTTACACCTTATAATACGAAAGCTTGCGTTCCACGTAGCCAAACAGCAAAGTAAGAAGGCCGTTAAACACCAAGTAAAAGAGTGCCGCCCAAATAAGGGGGGTAAGCACAACGAATTCGTTAACCGCGTGGTTTGCCGCGTTCAATAAATCCATAACGCCCAAAATTTGCGCAAGCGCCGTATCCTTAACCAGGGTAATAATTTCGTTACTCATGGGGGGAACGGTGCGCTTTACCACTTGCATCAGTACGATGCGCGAAAAGATTTGCCCTTTCGATAACCCCAAAACTTCCCCCGCTTCGGTTTGTCCAACCGAAACGCCTTCAATACCCGCGCGGAAAATTTCCGAAAAATAGCACGCGTAGTTAATGATAAACGCAACGGCAACGAAAACGAACAGTAACCATTTAATGGAAAGGCCGAAAACGTCCGCCAGCCATAAGTTCGTTACCTTAAACAGTAAGGAAGGTAAAAAGCTTACCAACAAAATTTGCAACATTAAGGGCGTTCCGCGGATAATCCAAATCAGCCCTTTCACCGCGTATCTTACGGGGCGCAAGCGGGACATAGAGCCAAACGCAAGTAAAAGCCCCAAGGGAAGCGCTACCACAAGGGTGATAACGAATAACAGCATCGTGTTGCCAAACCCTTCGAATAGCGTAAAAATAAACTCCGAAAAATATTTCATGTCAAATACCGAAAATTCCGCCGCAAAAGAACTTTGCGGCGGACCTTTTAACTATAACCGTAATACTTATTTTTTAATTACAACGCCTTCGCCTGCAGAGCCCTTTTCAACGCCGATAACAGCCTTTGCCATGGATTCCACGGTGGTGTATTTGCTTGCATCCGCTTTACGGATTACCGCAACTTGCTTGTTTGCAAGGTAGGGTACGGAAATGCACATTTCTGCCGAACGTTCGGGGGTGATGGTCATACCGTTCCAAACAAGGTCAATGGTACCGTTAGCAAGCAAGGTTTCTTTGGAATCCCAGTTAATTTCTTGGAATTCGATTTCAATATCGCTGCCGCCTTCGTTCCAAACGTTAACAACTGCGCGCGCAAGTTCGGTATCAAAGCCCGTAAAGTTGCCGTTATCCGTAAAGGAAATGGGCGCGAATACGGTGTAGCCGATAACGATCTTTTTACGGCTTTGGATGGTGGACCAGCTGTTATCCGTTGCGCCGGCGTAGGGATCGCTTTCCATTGCAAGGGTGCTATTTTCTAAACCGAAAAGGCCTGCAATGTTTTGATATTCCCCGCTATCGCTTAACGCGGTCAGCGCTTGGTTTACCATGTGCATTAAGGAATTATTTCCCTTCTTTGCCGCAATGCCGTATTTTTCTTCGGCAAGTACCAAGTTGGAAACTACCATCAAGTCGTTTTTGTAATCGCCTTTAGAAGTATAGTAACCTGCCATTACCGAGTCGATAACCGCAACGTTAACCGTGCCTTCTTTCAGTTGCGTAAGCGCGTCTAATTGCGATTTAAACTTTACGCATTCTTTACCCAAATTTAATTCTTCTTTACCGCAACCAACCGTGCATACGCCAAGCAGCGTTACCATGATTACCGAAAGAATTGCAAGTACAATTTTTTTCATAGTTGAATTCTCCTTCAAATTTTATCACTTTACTATACTAAATTGCTTTAGCCTATCTATTATACCCTACGCGCGTAGGAAATGTCAACCGTATTCGGGGGGCAAGGCGAGGGGAACTTGTT
>JAZUCI010000127.1:0-17588 GCA_045639045.1 Christensenellaceae bacterium | reverse complement strand
CCTTTGCGGATTTGGAAGGGGATAGCGGCGCATCCCAAAACGATTCGCCGTTCGGTGAATTTGATAACCCCCAAAATAAAAACTAATCGGCGCGTTCAATAGCAAAGAAAATATAAATTAAATAAAAGGGCAGTCGGCGCTCAAAGCCGACTGCCCCTTCTTTTTTACAACGTTTGCGCTTTTAGGCATACGACGAATTTTTAATAAAAACCGCCCCCAAACTTTGTCGTATGCAATTTTACGCATATGCGTGCGGAAGGATAGGATAAGGAAAACGAAAAAAACGCGCGGGGGAGTATCCACCGCGCGTTACTCGTATGAAATTTAAAAATTAACCGTTTACTACCACAACTTTCAGTTTTGCGGAAATTTCGGGCATCAGTTTTACGTCTAACGTATATTCGCCCGCAAGCTTAATGGGGTCCTTTAAAACGATTTTCTTTTTATCCAAGGCAATCCCCGTACTAGAAAGCTTATCCGCAATTTCCTTGCTGGTAACGCTGCCGAAAACCTTGCCGTTTTCCCCGCATTTTACCTGTACGGTAACGGTGGTTTTGTTTAAGGTTTCCGCCAAAGCGCGGTTCGCCTTCTTTTCTTCTTCCAAGTGAAAAGCTTCCGCTTTCTTTTTATTGTTTACCGCGTTTAAGTTGGTGGAGCTAGCTTCTACCGCCAAGCCTTGTTTTAATAAAAAGTTTCTTGCGTAGCCATCCGAAACTTCAATTACGTCGTTCTTTTTTCCAGAGCCTTTTACGTCTTTTACTAAAATAACTTTCATAGTTTTATCTCCTTTTTCTTATTGTACAAAATTTTCGCCCGTTTGTCAATATTTTTTGGGAATTTTCACATAATAGCAATGGGCGTTTTGCCTAAAGGAGATATACGGTATGATGCATACGCAAGCAATTTTATGTAGCGTAAAGGGGTGCCGCCACAATGCAAACGGTAAATCCTGCGCCTTAAAGGATATTCACGTGGGTTGCGCGTGCGGGGAAACTTGCACCTGCTGCGACAGTTACGAAGAAAAGTAAGCAGCACGCAAACGAAAAAAACGGTTGCCGCGCCCCCGTTTGGGTGGGCGCGGCTTTCCTTTAATCGTTTGACAACCCCCTTGGGTTTATGGTATAATACCAAAATCAAACCGAAACAAGGGGTACTTTTACGTGGCAAATCAAAGCGAAAAAATCAACGCTTGGGCAAAACGCATTTTAGCCGAGGGTGTTATTGAAAAGGAATTATACGACCTATATAAAGTAAACCGCGGGCTTCGCGATTTAAACGGCAAAGGCGTACTTACGGGCTTAACCGAAATTTCCGAAGTGAACGCAAAACGGGAAGTACGCGGGGAGCTTGTCCCTTGCGAAGGGGAGCTATATTACCGCGGCTATAACGTGTACGATTTGGTAGACGGGTTTACGGGCGAACGCCGCGCGGGTTTTGAAGAAACCTGCTATTTACTGCTGTTCGGCGCCTTACCCACCCAAAGCGAGCTGGATGAGTTTAAAAAGACGCTTTCCGCCCTGCGCCCCTTACCCCAAAACTTCGTGCAAGATTTTATTATGAAATCCCCCACGAAGGACGTAATGAACAGTATGGCGCGTTCGGTTTTAACCTTGTATTCTGCGGATGAAACGGCAGAGCGTACGGATATCCCTTCCGTACTGATGCAATGCTTATCCATCATTGCCAAAATGCCCCAGCTTGCTCTTTGCGGTTATCAGGTTTCGGAATATTTTCACCAGGGCGCGGAGCAGTTAATTTTGCACGAGCCCGACCCGAATTTATCCACCGCCGAAAATATTTTACATATGCTTAGAAAGGATTCCAAGTATACCCCGTTAGAAGCGGAGCTGCTGGATTTAGCCTTGGTTCTTCACGCCGAACACGGCGGGGGAAACAACTCCTCCTTCACTATGCACGTGGTAACTTCTTCGGGTACGGATACCTATTCGGCGTTCGCCGCTTCCATCGGCTCGCTAAAAGGTCCCAAACACGGGGGCGCAAACGTAAAGGTATGCGCCATGATGGACGACCTAAAAAAGAACGTTTCGGATATTACGGACGAAGAACAAGTAAAACAGTATTTGATAAAACTAATCAATAAAGAAGCCTTTGATAAAAGCGGCTTGGTGTACGGTATTGGGCACGCCATTTACTCCCTTTCGGATCCGCGCGCGGTGATTTTAAAGCACTTTGCAAGGGAATTGGCGCACGAAAAGGGTATGGAAAAGGAATTTTACCTGCACGAAACGGTTGCCCGTTTAGCCCCCGAATTAATTGCCCAAAAGCGCAAAATGTACAAGGGCGTAAGCCCCAACGTGGATTTTTACAGCGGTTTCGTTTACCGTATGTTGGGCTTGCCCGACGCGCTCTTCACCCCCTTATTTGCGGTGGCAAGAACGGCAGGTTGGGCGGCGCATCGGCTAGAAGAAATTATCAACGGCAACAAAATTATCCGCCCCGCGTATATGGCAGTCCTTCCCAAAAGGGAATACAAAACCATGCCAAACCGCGAAAAGGAAGAATAAGAAAGAATTATGCAAAACACACAAAAAAGACGGCGCTCGCCGTCTTTTACATATTTCTGCTTTTATTTAACAAATCTTGACAACGTAAAAATATATGGTATAATAAAAGAAACCTAAATATTTAAGATAACTTTTTTAAGGAGGGCGCATGAAAAGTAAAAGAGTGTGGACAACGGTTTTAGCGGCAGTACTTTTTATAGGCTGTTTGATTAGCAGCCGTCTATCCATAGATTATTCGGTGGGGGGAAGTTCGATTGCCGGTCCCGGTAAGGGGGTGGATGCCAAGGTGGAATCCATGAACGATCTTCTGGCGGTGTTTAATGCCATTGGCATGGAAGAGGCGGCGGATGAAACAACCGCACTTTTCGAGCCGAAAAGTGCCACCGTAGTCGTTGACTATAAAAATAAAGGCATGGACGTTAGGGAATATTACTATTTTGCCGACGATAAAATGGCATGCCGTTCACTAGGAACGATAACATCCAAGAGGGAAAACTTATCTGAATCCGTAGAAACGAAATTGACTTTGGATTTTGAATTCTATTTTACCGGCAATTTGCTATATATGTATTGTCATAAATTTGAATTCCATATAACGCACGTTTACGGTAAAGTGGAAAAGGGATGGATGAAGATTTCTCCGAAAAGGGATGCGTGGGTTCCTGTTACGTCCGAGCTATTAAGCGAGTTGTCCATAGACGTTATGGATACGGTGGAACTTTGTAAGCGGCTGTTCGGTGAATTGGGAGGATTGTTAGATTTCTTTTTTGAAGTAGACGAAGTTGCAAAGGAAGATAAGAATTTGCAAGTCAGCAAAACGCGCTGGAAAGAACTGAAAACGGAAAACGGCGACGCTATGCCTGCGTTATGGAAGGATTGCCGCGAGGTTTCGTTTGGGGTAGATTTAACGACGCCCAAAAAACCTAAGGTCAATTTGTATCTCAAAGAGGAAGAAACGGTGGATTGTTCGTTTTTATTTCAAAATATAGATAACACCGTAATTGATTTCGACGGAAAGTTTGCATCTATGAAAGATTATAGTGAAATAAAAAATTACTGGAAAATTACAACGGGGGGAGAATTGGCCGATGAAATTTAATAATAACGTATCTGTAAAAAAAGAAACGGCAATTCTTTTGCAAAAAATTGCAGCCCCGCTTTGTTTGTTGGGTTGCATTGCCTGTTTATTGGTCGTATTTCTTGGCGTAATTCCTTTTCGTTTTGAGAATCTTACGATTCGTGATGTGTTAGATGCAACGGTTGACGTGATTCGCAACGTAGGGGAGTTTTTCTATGTGCTGTTTAGTGATCCTAAAGCGTTAGGTCCCTCATGGGCGGCGTTAACGAAAAGTTGGTCGATGATCTTCTATCTTGTATCCTATTACGTAATTTTATGTCTTTGTATTAAAAAATTTGTAGAAAGCACAAAAGCGGCAATTAAGGTAATCTCGGGGAAGACGGAAGAAAAAGAAAGGCACAAAGAAATGAAGCAAGGTGTGTTGACATTTAATAAAACTACGCTTTATTGTTTAACGCTGTTATCTATATCCGCGTTAATTTATCCCTTGGAATTAAGGGCCGTGGAAATTGTGATTCTCGCATTGCTTGCGGTTGTTAATTTAGTGATAAATTTTCTTGCGATTTTTTCATTAAAACTAAATGTAGCGGAAAGTGCAATCGTTTCGGTTAGCCGCGCGCTTTTGCTGTTTGTGATTCCTATGTTTGTGATACAATTGCGTGGGATTGATTTATTTGCAATGAATAAGTTCTTCCGTTTGGTGTGTATGGTTCTGTATATCATACTATTAGCAATGCTCATGCGAAATTGTCTTCTTGCAATAGGGTATGATAAGCAACGAAAGGAAGACGATTTGGATATCAAAAGCACGGGGATTGCCATTGTTTTTGGTGCATTTTATCTGTTTTACGCCATTCTTATGATCGTCAAAGTTTCCATTAGCGGGATTACAGGTCTATGGTATATCATTAAGCCTGTAATTCCTTTTGCGGTGATGATTGTTGTTGAAATGTTTTCCTCTGAAAATGCAAAAACACAACGGATGGACGTAAAGTTTGAAGAAGGGGAGCAAGTAGAACAACTCGAACAACCCGAAGTTTCTTCCCAAGAATAAGGATAAAAAATAAAGGGAAAGCCGATCGGCTTTCCCTTTTACTTTGCGTACTATTTCTTTATTTGACGCGTTAATTTCTTTCCGCCAAGGCAAGGGCGGCGGCTTTTAGTTTTTCCTTTAATTCTTGCGGTTCTACCACCGTAACGGCGCTGCCAAGGTGCATCAGCTCGCGCACTAAAACGTCGTCGTTAGGCATTTGGCAGGTAAAAAACGCGCCTTCTTCGGTTATTTGCATACGTTCTACCCCAAATAAATCTTCGGCGGCGGAAAGGCTTTCCTTTTCCACCTTTACGGTAAAGGTGATTTTTCCTTCTAACATGGCGGTAAAATCCAAGGTGGGGGGAGTAATTTCCTCGCGTAAAAAGGTGCGCCCCGTAAGCGTAATTTCCGCCATACGCCCCACGCGGAACAGACGAAATTCTCCGCGCAGTTCACAGTAAGCGTAAACGTACCAAACGCCTTGCTTCAAAATTAGGTAATAGGGGCGCAAAACGCGGGTGGTGAATTCCCCGCTGTTGTTGTGGTAGCGCACTTCCACTTTAGCGTTTTGTTCGGCTGCTTGGTTTAATAGGGCAATTTTATCCTTACTGCTATCCGCATCCCCCCAACTGCCGCTATCAATAATTACGTAAGGCGCAGGGGTGGGAAGGGTAGCAAAGCGGCGTTTGCGCGTTGCAATCAGTTTTTCGCGGGCGGAATTTAAGTCCGTACTATTTAGTTCCGCGCCCAAGGTGCTAACTGCCGAAAGCAGGGCGGAAAGTTCCTTATCGCTTAGGTAGGTTGCTGGCAAGCGGAAGTAATCGGGAATGGCAAACCCACCGTTTCTACCGCTGGTGCGTTCAATGGGAACGAACGCCCCCTCAATGGTTTCCACGTAGCGGTATACCGTACGGGTGGAAATTTCGTACTTATCCGCAAGCTCGCGCGCGCTTACCTTTTCCTTTCCCAAAAGGGTAAACAAAATTTGCAATAAAAGTTCATATTTCATAGCTTATCCCCGTAAAATAAAATAGTTCTAAATTTATTTTATAAGTATGACAGGCATATGTCAAGTATAATGGGATAAAATTAAGAAAAAAAGGCAAAAAAGCCCATAAGGAGTTATGAAATATGAAAAAGAACACGGGTTTCGGGGACGTTTTAGCGCAATGGGAAAAGTTAACGGGTAAGCGCGCCATAACCCGCCGCGCAAAAACCGAATGCTTTGCGTGCTATCACGAAAGCCGCGTCGCCCTTATTATGGCGGAATTAAAACGGAAAAACGCGATGCAAAAAACGGGGGCTTAAAACGGCTTTGCCACCTTTACGATTTCGTTTACGATGCGCTGGCAAGCTTCCGTATGCCCCAAAGCAAGCATATTGCTTTGCAAGGCGGGGGTTTTTGCAATTAGTTCGTGCAAGCGGGCAAGAAGGGTTTCCTTGTTAAGGGAACTTTCTTCCGATTGCAAAATAGCCCCTTTTTCCGCAAAATAGCGCGCGTTTTCCTTTTGGTCCCCCCGCCCCGTGGGTAGGGGAACGGCAAGGGTGGGGATATTTAACGCGGTTAGTTCAAACAGCGCGTTTGCCCCCGCGCGCGAAATCGCCAAATCCGCCGCGGCGTACGCGTATTCCATATTTTCTTCGTACGCTATGGGCACGTACCCTTCCCGTTTTTTAGGAAGAGCTTCTTTTTTGCCCACGATATGCAAAATTTGAAATTCCTTTAACAAATGGGGCAAAGCATCCTTGATTCGCGCGTTCAATCCTTGCGCACCGCTGCTGCCCCCCAAAACCAAAAGCACGCGTTTTTCCGCGGTAAAGCCGTACCGCGCCCGCCCCTTATTTTTGCATACACCAAACAGTTCTTCGCGCAAGGGCGCGCCCACGAAAAGGGCGCGTTTTTTCTTTTTTGCGGTTTGGGGGAAGGCGGTTAAAATTTTGCTTGCAAAGGGCAAGCATAAGCGGTTGGCAAGCCCAAAGGAAAAGTCCGATTCGTGAATCACGCAAGGGATTTTTAACTTTTTACAAGCAAGGGCAACGGGCAAGCACACGAATCCGCCCTTCAAAAATACCACGTTGGGTTGAAATTCTTGCAAAATTTTTACGCACCGCTTTTTTGCGCGCGCAAGTGAAAAGGGAATTGCCAAATTGTTTTTTATCGCGCGGAAATTAACCCCACGCACAAGTTTTGGCGTGTTTATGGGGTAGTAAGGTAGTTCGTAATGGGCAGCCAAGGTGCGTTCAATCCCTTTTTCGGTGCCGATATAGCGGATGTCCGTAAAATGGTTTTTCAGCTTAGGCAAAAGCGCCAAATTAGGCACGCAATGCCCCGCAGTTCCGCCCCCCACAAGCAGTATTTTCATCGTTTTCGCCCCCTAAACTATTCTTTTCGTAGTATACGAAAAAAGCAAGGGAAAAATGCGCGTATCTATTGCAAAGGACGGGGGAAAGTGTTATAATGAAAAGTGTTTGATGAAAAGAGGACGGTAGCAACGTAAATCGGCTGTAAGCCAAAAGGAGAGTATTCTATGTCTAACCGCAGTATTAAATTAATTCGCGCCGCATTGAAAAAGGCGCCCAATAAAGTAAGCGTTTCCAAGGTAAAGGCCGCCATTAAGCAGGTTTCCCTTCCCGATGCCATGCAACGCGCCCAAAGTTTACTTGGGGACGTGAAGCTGGAAGAACGCCGCCCCGCCTTTTTTGAAGGATTTGCATATCTTCCCTTAAAATCCAAAATCGCGTTTGGGGAGGACGGCAAACTGTACGGGGATAGATTTACTTCCACCGCCTTTTTCTACGGCGCAAAGCGTTTATACGTATACGCGCGTACCGTGTGTTACGATACGGATATGCAAGAAGAAACCTTTGCGGATTTCCGCTATCAGGATATGGTGGGGGTGGAATTAAACAAAACCGTTACCCCCTACGTAACCTACACCAAAAAAAGTGAAAAGGAACACGGTAAAAACCCTGCCGCGCCCTTGCAGGACGAACGCACGGGGGTTGCCGTTCCCGTTATTAAAATTGTTTTACGCACCCATGCGGGGGAACGCGCTTACTACCTAAACGGGGATGCGGATAACGCGGGCGGGGTAGAAGCCTTCGTAAAAGAACTCCGCGCGGTAGTAGATGCAAAACTGTCTTAACCGCAAATTATCGTTAGCCAATTAAAAAATAAGAAGGGGGGAACCTTTCCTATGTTAAAAATTGAAAATTTAACCAAAAAGTACGGGGATTTTACCGCCCTAAAAAATTTAACCCTTACCGTAAACCCCGGGGAAATTTTCGGCTTTATCGGTCATAACGGCGCGGGGAAAAGCACCGCAATCCGTTCTATCGTAGGCATTCAAACCTTTGACGGGGGCAGTATTTTTATTGACGGCAAAAACGTGCTTTCGCAAAGCATAGAAGCAAAAAAGGTTACCGCGTATTTGCCCGACAACCCCGATATTTACGAATTTTTAAGCGGTAAAGGTTATCTAACCTTTATTGCGGAAATGTACGATATGGAAGGCAAGGATGCGGAAGCGCAAATCAAAAAATATACCGAACTGTTTGGGATTGCGGACGTGCTTTCTTCCTCCGTTTCCACCTATTCGCACGGGATGCGCCAAAAGCTTGCCATTTGCGGCGCGTTAATCCACCGCCCCAGATTGGTGGTGATGGACGAACCCTTCGTTGGTTTGGACCCCGTTGCGGCGCATAACTTAAAGGAAATTATGCGTGAACTTTGTAAGGAAGGGGTAAGCTTTTTCTTCTCCACCCACGTTTTGGAAGTGGCGGAAAAACTGTGCAATCGCGTTGCCATTATCAAACAAGGGGAACTACTCGTTTGTGGCGCAATGCAAGAAGTGTTGCAAGATAAAAGTTTAGAAGAACTGTTCTTAAGCCTTTCCGAAAAGAACGGGGAAGAAAAGCAATGAAAAAATTCCGCTTGCTTTTAACCCTACAATTAAAAAATATGTACGCGGGGCTATTCAAAAAGAAAAACCGAAAAAAGGCGCTTCCCCTTGGGATGATTGCCCTAATCGCCCTGGCGTGCGTATCCTTTTACGAATACGCGCTAATCGGTTTACTTCCCGTAGAAGCAACCTTCGCGGGGGCGCAAATGTTCGTTGGCGTTGCGGGAATGCTTTGCTTTATTTCCGCGTTAACCTCCTCGCACTTAACCTTGCTTTCGGGCAGGGATTACGAACGCCTTTCGCCTTTGCCCGTATCTAATTTTACCGTTGTTGCGGTAAAACTGGTGGCGGTTTACCTATCACAGCTCGTTACCACGGCGCTACTTTTATTGCCCATGATCGTTATCGTGCGCATCAAAATTACGCTTGCGCCCATCGTTATCGCGCGCTATTTGGCGCTGATGCTGCTATTTCCCATGCTTCCGCTGTTTATCGGCATGGTGATTGGGGGATTGATTGGGCTTCTGCTTTCCCGCTTTCAAAAAATTAAGTCCTTTACCAACTTCTTATACCTATTGCTATTGGTGGGTTTTTGCGCGCTCTTAATGACCCAGCAGGATGCGGCGGGGTTAACTTCTGCCTACGGTTTTATGGCGAAAATTTTGCCCAGCCTATCTTGGTTCTTTGAAGGCGCGTTTTTGGGAAGCGTTTCTAAAATTTTACTGCTAACGGGAATTGGTTTTTTATGCGCGGTTATCATTTGCCTTGTCATTGGGCTTTGGTATCGCCCCCTGTGTAACGCGTTTAACGCGCACGTGGCAACGAAAAACAAAGGGGAATTATCCGTAAAGGTAAAGGGGAAATCCCACGCGCTACTGAAAAGGGAAGCGAAACGCTTTTTTGCGGATACCGTGTATTTCGTAAACAACGGCATCGCCCCCATTATGCTAATCGGTATTGCCGTGGCGGTGGCGGTATCCCAAACCTTAAAAAACACCCTTTTGCAAATTACCGCCGTACCCTTCTTTTTGGGCTTTTTACCCTTCTTGTTCGTTTCGTGCGCGGCAATGGGCCCCACGGCGGCAAGTTCGGTTTCTATGGAAGGGAAAACGCTGTGGCAAATCAAATCCCTTCCCGTATCCGCAAAAAGCGTTTTAGGGGCAAAGCGGAACTTCCAAATTTTATTTACCTTGCCCGTTGCGTGCCTTTCTTACGCGGTGGTATGCTTTGTGTGTAAATTGCCCGTTTGGTACGCGCTTTTGGGGGGAATTAGTTTGCTGTTTGCCTCCGTTGCGGTTGCGGACGTAGATTTATTCGTCAACCTAAAATTCCCGAAAATGGAATGGACTTCCTCCGCCCAAGTCGTAAAGCAAAGCGCGGCAATGTTTATTGCAACCATAGGGGTAACCTTGCTGGTGGCGGCACTTGGCGCGGGCGCGGGGTTTTTATGTAAGGAAATCGGGCTTTGGGGCGCAGGCGTGGGCGCGGTGTTATCCGTTGCCGTATGCGTGGCGTTCCGCCTACTTGTGAATACCCGTGGGGTGAAACTTTGGAACGAACTGTAAGCAAGGAATATCAAGTGTACCTGCTTTCTTGCGCGGATGGCACCTTGTATTGCGGTATCGCCAAAAACGCGGAAGATCGCGCAAAGGTACACAATACGGGAAAGGGCGCAAAATACACCAAAAGCCGCTTGCCCGTAACCTTGGTATACGTGGAATACGCGGTAGATAAATCCGCCGCGCTAAAACGGGAAATCGCCATAAAAAGATTGACTAGGGAACAAAAATTAGAATTAATTCATGGTTCCGCTAAATAAACAAAAAAATAAAAGCCACGCTCGGTTGAGCGTGGCTTTTGATTATCATACCGTTTAGCCTTTCAGTTTTGCGGCAATTTTCATGCGTTGTTCTTTACTTAAAATGCGCTTTCTTAAGCGGATGTTTTGGGGGGTAATTTCCACAAGTTCGTCGTCCGCAATAAATTCCAAGCATTGTTCCAAGGAAAGAAGGGTGGGGGGGATTAAACGAAGCGCTTCGTCCGAAGAAGAACTTCTCGTGTTGGTTAAGTGTTTTTCCTTACAAACGTTTACGACCAAATCGTCGTCACGGCTGTTTTCACCCACGATTTGCCCCGCGTATACCTTTTTGCCCGCGCCAAGGAACAAGGTGCTGCGTTCTTGCGCGTTGTATAAGCCGTAGGTGGTGGTAGTGCCGTCCTCAAACACAACAACCGAACCGCGCGTACGGGTGGGGATATCCCCCTTATACGGCTCGTAATCCTTAAATACGTGGTTCATAACGCCAAAGCCCTTGGTATCCGTCAACATTTCGCTGCGGTAGCCGATTAAACAGCGCGCAGGGATATCAAATTCCAAACGCGTACCGCCGCGCCCGTCGGGGGTCATGGTGATTAGTTCGCCCTTTCTTGCGCCCAGTTTATTCATAACCGCGCCCACGTATTCGTCGGGTACGTCCACCGTTAAATATTCCACGGGTTCGTAGGTGTGTCCGTTTACTTCTTTAAAAATTACCTTGGGGCGGGAAACTTGGAATTCAAACCCTTCACGGCGCATATTTTCAATTAAAATGGAAAGATGCAATTCTCCGCGCCCGTACACCTTAAAGCATTCCGCGCGTTCGGTTTCTTCCACCTTCATGGATACGTTGGTTTCAATTTCCTTGAACAAGCGCGCGCGAAGGTGCCTACTGGTTACGAATTTTCCTTCTTTTCCCGCAAAGGGGCTATCGTTTACCATGAACAGCATGCTCATGGTGGGTTCGTCAATTTTTACGAAGGGTAGGGGGTCTACAGAGTCCATAGCGCAAATAGTTTCCCCAATGTTGATGTTTTCAATACCGCTGATTGCAACGATATCCCCAACGCCCCCTTCGGTTACTTCCTTTCTTTTTAAGCCTTCAAACTGATACAGTTTGTTGATACGGCTTACGGGGTAGGTTACGTCGTCGTGGCATAAAACAACGGGTTGTCCGTCGTAAATTTTACCGCGCACCACCTTGCCGATGCCAATTCTGCCCACGTATTCGTCGTATTCCACGTTGCAAATAATGGCTTGCAAGGGCGCTTCCATATCCCCCTTGGGTGCGGGAATTTCGGATAAAATGGTTTCGAAAATCGCGCTCATATTGTCCGTGGGGGTTAAATCGTAGTTCGCCCAACCTTGCTTTGCGGAAGCGTAAACCGTTTTGAAGTCAATTTGATCGTCGTTTGCGCCAAGGTCAAAGAATAACCCCAAAATTTGGTCGTTAATCGCATCCGTATCGCAACCTTTATCCACCTTGTTTACCACAACGATGGCTTTTTTGTTTAGGCCAAGCGCCTTTTTCAGTACGTAACGGGTTTGGGGCATACAGCCTTCCACCGCGTCAACCAGTAGTAAAACCCCGTCTACCATAGATAAAATGCGTTCTACTTCACCGCCGAAATCCGCGTGGCCGGGGGTATCGATAATGTTAATTTTAACCCCTTTGTATTCTACCGCGGTGTTCTTTGCCAAAATGGTAATCCCGCGTTCGCGTTCAATATCTCCGCTATCCATCACGCGGTCGGCAACCTGTTCGTTTTGGCGGAAGGTGCCCGCTTCTTTCAGCAATTGGTCAACCATGGTGGTTTTGCCGTGGTCAACGTGCGCGATGATGGCAATGTTTCTTACGTCTTTTCTTTCCGAAATCATAGTATTTCTCCTTATATCCGCTGTATATTATACAGCGAAAGGCGCCCGTTCGTCAAACGAACGGGCGCCAAATCGTATTTTTTTTAAGGAAAAGAGTATTATTTATGGATTATTTATTGAAATATCTTGCAAGTAAGCCTTCATACGCCTTGCGAAATGCAAAGTGGAATTTGTATTAGGTGGAAGGGGATGGGAGTTGCACCCATCAGCAAATTGCTTGCGCGACCCTTCCGTACAAACTCTACGGCAATGTAAATCTTCGCTTATTTGAAATATCTTGCAAGTAAGCCTTCGAAAGCCTTGCCGTGACGTGCTTCGTCGCGTGCCATTTCGTGTACGGTATCGTGAATAGCGTCAAGGCCAAGTTCTTTTGCGCGTTTTGCTAAATCAAATTTACCTGCGGTTGCGCCGTTTTCTGCATCTACGCGCATTTCCAAATTGCGCTTGGTGGAGTCGGTAACCACTTCGCCCAAAAGTTCAGCAAATTTAGCAGCGTGTTCCGCTTCTTCAAACGCAGCTTTTTCCCAGTATAAACCAATTTCGGGGTAGCCTTCGCGGTGAGCAACGCGCGCCATAGCAAGGTACATACCAACTTCGGTGCATTCCCCTTCAAAATTCATGCGTAAATCTTTGATGATGTCTTCGCGTACGCCTTGCGCAACGCCAACAACGTGTTCTGCGGCCCAAACCTTTTCGCCTGCCATTTCCTTAAAGGTAGAACCTTTCGCGCGGCAAACGGGGCATGCTTCGGGGGGAACGTCTCCTTCGTGAACGTATCCGCAAATGGGGCAAACAAACTTCTTCATAATCTTTTCTCCTTTCGCGCTATTGCGCTTTCAAATTTTCTTTTTTATTTCTCACAGCTATTACAAACACCTTTAAAGGTTAGCTGAAAGGGACTGTTTCGTACTTTTTTTAGGGCGGTGATGCAAGCCGTGGGTAGGGAAATATCCGTTACGCGCTTGCAAGTTTCGCAATAAAAATGCGCGTGATCCATGGGGTTGCCGTCGTACCGTTCGGTATCTTCGCCGTCCAGCCGTAAAATCACACCCGCTTCGGCTAAAGCGCGCAAATTGCGGTACACGGTGGCAATGCCAATGCCGGGCAGTTTTTCTTGCACCAAAGCGTGTAATTCTTCCGCCGTTGGGTGTACGGGATTCGCTATCAAGGTTTCCAGCACCACTTGGCGTTGTTTGGAAAAGTTTTTCATTTTTCCGACCCCCTTGATTTCCTCAAAACTGATAATCATTATCACTTTTGCAAATTGATTATACCAAAAGAAAGGGGGCTTGTCAACTGTTTTTTCAAAAAAATTAAAAAAATTTTGCGGGGAAGGAAAACTTTTTATATACTTTTAAAAAACGCACTTGCCAAACGCGGATAAATGCGGTATAATAGTAGGTATGAAACAATCGGTTACTTTATGCGTTACTTGCGCGTTTGGAATAGAAGCGGTTACCATGCGCGAACTTGGTCGCCTTGGCTTTTCGGACGTAAAAGCGGAAAACGGCAAAATCGTATTTCCCGCGCGCGTGCAAGATATCGCGCTACTTAATTTATATCTTCGCACCGCCAACAAGGTGTTTATCGTGCTTGGCAAATTTACCGCCACCACGTTCGACGAACTTTTTGACGGGGTAAAAGCAATTCCCGTGGAAGACTATATTCCGTGGAACGCCCAAATGCCCGTTAGCGGTAAAGCGGTAAAAAGCGCGCTGTTTGCGTATTCCGCTTGCCAAAAAATCATCAAAAAAGCGGTATGCACGCGCTTGATGGAAAAAACGGGCAAGCGCGTTCTTCCCGAAACGGGTGCGCGGTACGACATTGAGTTTTTCTTGTATAAAAACGAAGGGATGCTGTGCTTAAACACCAGCGGGGAAGGGTTACATCGCCGTGGTTATCGCACGTTAGTGGGGGAAGCCCCCTTAAAGGAAACCTTGGCTTCCGCAATGCTATCCCTTTCGGTTTGGAATCCGGATAAAACGTTGGTAGATCCCTTTTGCGGTAGCGGAACTATCCCCATAGAAGCCGCTTTGATTGCCAAAAACGTACCCGCAGGCTATTTTAGAACTTTCGATTTCCTTTCCTGGGGGGAAGAATACGCCCGCCCGTTCGCCTTACTGAAAGAAAAGGCGGAAAGCGAAATCAAAAAGGATAGAGAAATTTACGTGCAAGGGTACGATATTAACCCTTCGCAAATTGCTTTGGCGCGCGCCCACGCAAAGGCCGCGGGCGTACAAAACGCCATCCATTTGCAAACGCGGGATATGCGCGAATTTTCTTCGCGCGCGAAGTACGGCGTTATCGTAACCAATCCGCCTTACGGGGAACGGCTGTTAAAGGACGCGGAAATTTCTTCGCTGATGCGCGATTACGGAAAAATGTTTTCCTCCCTTCCCGATTGGAGCGCGTATACGTTAACTTCGTACGCGGATTTTGAACGGGATTTCGGTAGAAAATCCACAAAAAAACGCAAGCTTTTCAACGGGAATTTGGAATGCGTATTCCATCAAATGCTTGGAAATCCGCCCCCCAAACACCCGCGGGAAGGGCAAAAAGAGGAATAAATTATGAAAGAACAATTCATTACCGCTTTACGCGAAAACGTGAAACGCGAAGGGGTGGAAAAATTGCTTGCCTATTTAGAAGAAAGCGACTTTTTCACCGCCCCCGCATCCACCAAATTCCATTTAGCCACCGAAGGGGGGCTTTGCGAACACAGTTATAACGTGTATCAGCGTTTGGTTGCTATGGCAAAGGCGGAAAACGCGCCCTATTCTATGGAAACCTTGGCAATTTGCGGACTTTTACACGACGTATGCAAGGCAAACACCTATAAAACCGAAATGCGCAACGTAAAGGAAAACGGGGAATGGGTAAAAAAGCCCTACTACGCCGTGGATGAAAAATATCCGTACGGGCACGGGGAAAAATCCGTGTTCATCGTGCAAAATTATATGCGCTTAACCGCGGAAGAGGCAATGGCGATTAACTGGCATATGGGCGGATTTGACGCGCGCGTAAAGGGGGGCAGTTTTTCCGCTTCCACCGCGTACGAAAAATATCCGCTTGCGGTACTGTTGCACGCCGCGGATTTATTGGCAACCTATTTGGATGAAAAAAGGGGGGAACACCATGAGTAAGGCAGACGTAATTTTTATTGAAAACTGCAAGGATATTATTGCTAACGGCTTTTCGGATAAGGATATGTCCGTGCGCCCGAAGTGGTTAGACGGCGTGCCCGCGCACACCGTGAAAAAGTTCGGTGTGGTAAACCGCTATAACTTGGCGGAAGAATTCCCCATTTTAACGGTTAGAAAAATCAATTTCCGCGCCGCGGTGGATGAACTGTTGTGGATTTGGCAAAAAAAATCCAACAACGTCAACGATTTGAATTCGCACATTTGGGATAGCTGGGCGGATGAAACGGGGAGTATTGGCAAAGCCTACGGCTATCAATTGGGTAAAAAGGCGAAATATAAGGAAGGGGAATTCGATCAGGTAGACCGCGTTTTGTTCGATTTGAAAAACAATCCCGCTTCCCGCCGAATTATGACCAACATTTATAATTTTGACGACTTGCACGAAATGAATTTGTACCCTTGCGCGTATTCCATGACATTTAACGTAAGCGGTAACGTGTTAAACGGTATCTTAAACCAACGCAGCAACGATATGGCGGTGGCGAATAACTGGAACGTAATGCAGTACGCCGTTTTGATGCATATGTTCGCCATGGTTTCGGGCTTACAAGTGGGGGAATTGGTACACGTAATTTCAGACGCGCACGTGTACGATCGTCATATTCCCGTGTTAGAAGAAGTGATGGAACGTAAGCAATACCCCGCGCCTAAGCTAGTGATTAAGCGCGAAGTAAAGGATTTTTACGATTTTACGGTGGATGATTTCGAACTGGAAAATTACGAATACAATCCCGAAAAAGTGAAGTTTGAGGTAGCAGTATAATGAAAGCAATCGTAGCGGTAGATAAATTTTGGGGCATCGGCAAAAATAACGATTTACTCTTTTCGTTAAAGGGGGATATGCAATTCTTCCGTAAAACCACCCTAAACACCACGGTAATTATGGGTAGCAACACCCTAAAATCCTTCCCCGGGGGCAATCCCTTAAAAAATCGCAGAAATATCGTGTTGTTCCCCGGTGGGGAACAGCGGGAGGACTGCGAAATCGTGCAAAGTTTGGAAGAACTTTCCGCCCTGTTAAAAACCCTTCCCAAGGAAGAAGAAGTGTTCGTAATCGGCGGGGCAATGTTTTACCGCACCATGCTGCCTTATTGCAGCGAAATTTTGGTAACTAAGGTAGATGCGGATGGGGAAGCGCAAGTTTTCTTTGAAAACTTGGATGCCCACCCCGATTTCGTTTTGGCATACGAAGGGGAACAAATGGAAGAAAACGGACTTACCTTCCGCTTTACCACCTACCGTAATCAAAACGTTAAGGAGTTTTAATGGAAATTTTTCCTTTTGGCGAGGAGGACGTTTTCGCCCTTTCCAAACTGTTGCAATACGAAAGCGCCGAACGGGGCAAAACGGGTGGCGGTATGACCGAAACCCTAATGCGCGCGGTGCGTAGTGAAGAAGTTCGCTTTTTTATCGTGAAGGAAGGGGATTTCCCCGTGGGATTTTCCGCCTTTACGTTGTGTTACGATTACGCTTTGGGTAGCCGTGTGGCAACGTTAGAACATTTGTATTTGATGCCCGATTTCCGTGGCAAGGGATACGGCAAAGCCATCTTAAACTACGTGGAAAACGCCGCAAGATATTACGGCGCAACCGCCTTGCAAATTCGTGGGGAGGAAGGTAAAATGCAAGCCTTTGGTTTTACCCCTTGTACCGAAACGGTGTATAAAAAGAACTTAAATTAAAAAGGAAACCCCGCTAATAGCGGGGTTTTTTGTTTGTTTACGCGTGGATGGGCGTAACGGTTAAATAGGCGTTCGTGCTACCCGCGGGTAAGGTAAGGGAGCCATCCGTGTTCAAGGCAAGGTACAGCGTATCGCCTGCGGCAAGGGTATATACCCCCGCAACGCTTTGGGTGGCGTCCGCGTTGGGAAACAGAAGGGTTGCATTCGCTTGTTGCGCGCCGTTAATATACAGGGAAACGCTTTCCCCCGCGGCGGTATCCGCAGTAACACCGAATTGCACTAAATACGTACCCCCTTCGCTAACGGTAATGGCGTTATTTGCAACGGTTGCATTTTCCGCAAAGCCTTGGGTTAAAGGAACCCGTTCGCCCGCCGCAGTTAGCGTTTGTTCCGCGGTGTTCGTAAGGTATGCCGAAGCAAGCCCTGCTACTGCCGAAAGCCCGGTTGCCCCCGTAGCACCTGTGGCTCCAG
>JAZUCI010000126.1:0-9190 GCA_045639045.1 Christensenellaceae bacterium | reverse complement strand
CAAGGGGGAAGGCACGGGGAAAATCGTAATAGAAGGGGTAAGCCGACTGCGCGGAACGGAGTTTTTGCCCCAGCGCGATCGCATAGAAGGTGGCACTTTTCTATCCGCTATCGCCATAACGGGGGGCGAAGGGGTGATTTTAGGGGTAAATCCCGCATATTTTTCTTCCGTTTTAGAAATTTTTCTAAAAACCGCTTGCAAAATACGGTGCGAAGATGATAAAATATATATACGGCGATTCGTTTCTCCCTTCGCAGGTGTAAACGTAACCACGGGCCCGTACCCCGAATTCCCCACGGATATGCAGTCCGTCGTGCTACCCCTTTTAACCGCCTCCAATGGGCAAAGCGTTATTACCGAAACGTTATTTGAAAACCGTTTTTCGTGCGCAAGGGAGTTAAACAAGATGGGCGCGGATATTAGGGTGCAAGGAAACGTGGCAATCGTCCACCCCTCACAACTGCGCGGCGCAATCGTTACCGCAACGGATTTACGCGCGGCGGCGGGGCTTGCTGTGGGCGCCTTAGGGGCGGAAGGGGAAAGCCAAATTTTAGAAACGGAACACCTTCTCCGCGGTTATGAAAACTTTGCGGAAAAATTACGAACGATAGGCGCAAACGCGCAAATGTTATACGAATAAAACTTCGAAAAGGAAGCCGAGCGATGAAAACGAAACTACTGAAAATTATATCCGTTTTGTTATGTGTTTGCGTAGTGATTGCGCTGTTTTTTGCAACTACTCGCGTTTCGGATATCACGGTACAGGTGGTTTCTTCGGACGTAGATGCCGAAAAGGTGGATAGCGCGTTGGAAAAGTTCGTGGGCAAGAATATCATCGCCCTAAACAAAACCGAAATGGTTAACGCGTTAAACACCAAATGTCCCGAACTTAAGGTTACGGGTATCGTAAAAAAATTCCCCAACCAAATGGTAGTGCAAGTACGCGCAAGAAACGTTTTGTTTGCGGTTAAAACTTCCGAAGGTTACGATTTTATTGATGAAGAAGGCGTGTATTTGGGGCGTAACCCCTTGCAAAACGCATTTTTGTCCACCACGGGCGCGGTTTACGTGGAACTTCCCGTGGCAAGCAACGTTCCCGGGCAAGTTTACGTGGCGGAAAACGGGTACAACGAAATTCGCCTTTCGCTCAACACCGCTTTCGGTTTGGGTTTTGACGGGGAACAACTTTCCACTCTGTTCCAAAAAATAACGGTGGAAAACGGTGCAATTAAATTTCACACGCGTTCGGGCGCAATTCTTCTTATGGAAGCGTGTCACGTAAAAACTGCCGAAAAAACGCAATATTTGCTTAGCGCGTTCGTCGCCGCAAGTGATAAACAAAAACTGATGGGTACTTTCGTGGTTTTTGAAAATGCGGATGGCGCTTTGGTTGTGGATTGGACGGAACAAAAACGCTAAAAATCGCGCTCTATGCCCGTTTTTTATAAAAAACACCTTGGAAAAGGATATAAAAATAAAATTTAGGCATTGACAAAAAGTCGTGCTTATTGTATAATTAAAACATATACGTTTGTATATGTTTTTCTTTTTTTACGGAAAGCGGTATATTTTTACCATTAAACCACAAAGGAGAACGGAAAATGAAAAAACGCCAGGTAGCGATTCTGGATTTCGGATCCTCAAAACTTTCCGCCATCGTGGGGGAACAAGGTGTAAACAACACCTTCGTCGTAAAAGGTCGGCGGGAAATTCTTTACGAAGGCTTTTTTGAAGGGGAGTTTTTGGATCTTGACGAACTTCAGCAGGTTATCGAAAAAATTATCAGCGATTTACGTTCGGATTGCAAAGAACCTTTTACCCGCCTCTACGTGGGCATTCCCGGGGAATTCGTTACGGTAGTCTTGAAAGAAAAGACCATTTCGTACGAAAGGAAGAAAAAAATTACCCAAAGGGAGGTAAACGAACTGTACGACGAAGCCTATCGGTTGAAAACCAACCGCTACCGCATCGTAAATCGTAGCGCCGTTTATTTCGTTTTGGATGATAACCGCAGAATCGTAAACCCCATCGGTCTTACCAGCGAAAAATTGGGCGGTTACGTTTCCTATTCGCTTGCGGACGTATCCTTTGAACGGATTGTTCGCCCCATGTTGGATCAAGCGGGTGTTAGCGACGTAGTGTTCGTTTCTTCCGCCCTTGCCGAAAGTATGTATTTGTTCGAACCCGAACAGCGCGATCGTTTCGCGATGCTTTTAGACGTTGGACATTTAACCTCTACGCTCGTTATCGTGCGCGGCGACGGGGTTTTATATCAAAAATCCATACCCTTTGGCGGTGGTCATATTACGGCGGATTTGTGCGGATATCTAAACGTGGATTATCCCACGGCAGAAACGCTAAAACGCAAAATTTCTATTAGCAGAAGCGCGCCTTCGGCAGTATACGAAGTTACGGATGGGGAGGAAGTTTACGCGTTCCCCGCGGAAAAATGCAACGACGTAGTTCGCAATAATTTAGATACGCTTTGCGAATCCATTGAAGATTGCTTATCCCGTTGCGAAGTCAAATTTCCCGAAAACCTTACGATGCACGTTACGGGCGGTGGGGTTTTGCCTATGCGCGGATGCAAAGAATATATTGCAAATCGGTTAAACCGTGTGGTGGATGGCATCGTTCCTAATTCACCCACCGAAAATAAGCCTACGGATTCATCCAAGTTCGGCTTGTTAAACTACGCCCTTAAAAAAGAAGAAACCGAAAACACGGGATTTCTTCAAAAATTATTCGGTAGGAGATAAGTTATGTTTGATAATTACGTTACACCTTCCGCAAGCGTTGCTCGCATTAAGGTCGTTGGTATTGGCGGCGCGGGAAACAACGCCGTTAACCGTATGATTGACGCAGGCATCCAAAGCGCGGAATTTATTGCCGTTAACACGGATAAGCAAGCTCTTCTTATCAATAAAGCCCCCACTACTATCCAGATTGGGGAAGAATCTACCCGTGGTCTTGGCGCGGGCGCAAATCCCGAAATCGGGCAAAAGGCGGCGGAAGAAAGTCGCGAACGTATCGTAGAAGCAATTCAGGATACGGACTTGCTGTTTATCACCGCTGGTATGGGTGGCGGTACGGGTACGGGCGCAGCCCCCGTAATTGCTCGCTTAGCGCGTGAAATGGGAATTATGACGGTAGCCGTCGTAACCAAGCCCTTTATGTTTGAAGGTCGAATTCGCGCGGCGAACACCAAAGTCGGTTTGGAAAATTTGAAAAAATACGTAGATACTTTGGTAATTATTCCTAACGATAAACTTTTACAGGTCGTTCCCAGCAATACGCCTATGGAAGAAGCCCTTCGTATTGCGGATGATATTTTGCGCCAAGGGATTCAAGGTATTTCCGAACTAATCGTTACCCCCTCCTTAATCAATTTGGATTTTGCAGACGTGCGTACGATTATGAAGGATAAAGGCCTTGCGCATATGGGTATCGGTAAAGCGCGCGGGGAACGCCGCGTGTTAGAAGCAGTTCGCAACGCCGTAGCCAGCCCCTTGCTTGAAACTACCATTGAAGGCGCAAAAGGCGTTATTTTGAACGTACGCGGTGGCAAAACCCTTTCCATTGGCGAAGTGAACGAAGCGGCTGAACTTGTGCGCGACGTCGTAGATTATTCTGCTAACATTATTTTTGGCGCTGGTATTGACGAAAACTTGGGGGACGACGTGATGGTTACCATCATTGCTACCGGGTTTAACGCGAAAGAAGAATCGCAAGGGGAGGATCGGCCCCGCCTTACTTTAAACGAAGGCGCTGCAACCTTTACCCCCCAAGCGCCTACTCCCCGCTATGAATACGAGCATAAGGAAGCAGAGCCCGTAGTAAGGGAAGTACGTTTTACCGCCGTTCCTTCTAATCCCGAACCCGCAAAGGCGCCCGTATACCGTCCTACGCCTTCCGCAACCGTGATGGAAGAGGAGGACGAGGATATTCCTTCCCCCCGCATTGAAGCAAAAAAGAAGGGGATTCCGCAGTTTTTACTTCGTATAAATAAAGATAGATAAAGAAACAAAAAAATACCGCCACCCGATCGGGTGGTGGTATTTTTAGCGATAAAAACCGTATCAGTTCGTCATTGTAACGTAAGTAAAGGGGAAGCAGGTCTACGAATCCGTTAATCAGCGGAATCTGCTTCGGTTTTTTCATTGTAGGCGTTAAGGATACGGGCAACTAACATTTCTCGCGTGTCCGTTTGGATGGGGTGTGCAATATCCTTATATTCGCCTTCGCTTGTTTTGCGGTTGGGCATGGCAACGAAGGGGCCTTCCGTACCGTCGATGATTTTAATATCGTGAATCACGAAACAGTCATCAATGGTAATGGAAGCAACAGCCTTTAATTTGCTGTCTTCCTTTTTGACCATGCGAATGCGCACGTCGGTAATTATCATGTTTATCACCCCTGAAAATTATGATATGTTAATTTTACTACAAAAAAACACAAATTTCAATACCTTTTTGTGATTTTTTTCATTTTTTTTGATAATTTTTCACTTGAACACGTGTTTTTTTGTTTTCATATACTGTATTATGTTAAAAAATAACGATATTTTATGTAAAAATAAGTTTCGATTGCTGGGAATTGGCGGGATTGGCGTAAGCGCGTTGGCTGTTTATTTGCGCCGATTGGGAAAAGAAGTCGTTGGCTACGATAAAAACGTGAACACGGACTTGGTTGGGCGCTTGCTTGCCTACGGAATTCCCGTAACCGCAAATTTTTCGGATTTGCCCGACGCAGAAGTTACCGTGTATTCGGGCGCGTTTACTAGGGAATATCTCGTTAGTAGATTAGGGCAAAACTCCCTTTATCTTTCGCGCGCGGAACTTTTGGGTATTATTATGCAAACCTTTCCTACTTCCGTTGCCGTTGCCGGTTCTCACGGAAAAACCACGGCAACCGCCATGCTTGGGGAAATTCTACGCGGAACGCCCAGCGCGGTTTTTTTAGGGGGAGAATACCCACCTTTTAGTTATAGGGGCGGTTTCGGTAATTTGTATTACGAAGGGGAAGGGCTATGTTTGGCCGAAGCCTGCGAATATCGGCAAAGTTTTTTATCCCTTCGTCCAACCGTTGCAGTTGCGCTGAACGTGGAAGAAGACCATATGGATTGCTACGCGGATTTTCATTGCTTAAAGGACGCGTTCCGTAGATATTTAGACGGGGGTAGCGTTACGGTCGTCAACGTAGACGATCCCGTATTAAGCGAATATCCCGCAACGGTTACTTACGGACTGTGCAAGCGCGCGGATTATTACGCGGAAAATTTGCGTTCGGAAAAGGGGAAATATTCCTTTGATTGTTTTGAACGGGGAAAATTTCGCGGAAGGGTATCGCTTTCCGTATATGGGAAACACAACGTATACAACGCGCTTGCGGCGGTTGCAACGGCAAGGCAATTATTTATCCCGTTTTCGGTAATTTTACAAAAACTGTCCGAATTTTTAGGGGTGGATAGAAGAAATACCTTTTTGGGGGAATATCAAGGTAAAAAAATCTACGCGGATTACGCCCATCACCCCACCGAAATCCAAGCAACGGCGCGCGCGTTCGCGGAAGCGGAAGACGGGGATTTTGCCGTCGTTTTTCAACCGCATACCAGGGAGCGAACAGCCTATTTATATCAAGGATTTTGTAGGGTGCTAACTCAAATTCAAAACGTTGCGATATATTCCACTTATTTGGCGCGCGCAAGCCAAAGTGAGGAGGGGGAAGAAATCCTTCAAAAAGCAATTAACGCCCCCTTAATACAAACCCCAGAAGAATTAGAAAGGCATATTGCCGCTTTGCCGAAAAATATAACGCGCGTGCTGGTTTTAGGGGCGGGGGATATTTACGAAATCGTACGAAAAATTATTAACCCCGTTACAAAGTAACGGAATAAAAAACGCCACGAACCAAATCGGTTCGTGGCGCGTGTTTTTAGTTCATTAAATTTACGATTACGGGTAGGATTTTTTCTTCGCGTTCAACCTTTTCCGCCTGTTCGGTAAGAACGTTGCCAACCGCATTAAATTCAGCCGTGCGTTTCGCAATTTCTTTTATGTTTACCGCTTTATTTGCAAGTAGGTTAATTGCCGAAGAAATGTTGCCGATCCCGTTGGTTAAAGCGTAAACGATTAGTTGCTTTTCCATCGCGGTGTTAAAGTTTAAGCGAATGGGGCCGAAATCAAATCCCGCAAATGCAATTTTGCTTCCGTGTCCAACTAATTGGAAGGCAAGTTTGGGATCAACCTTGGGGTCGCAAGTATAAACCGCTTTATCCGCCATTCTTCCCGAAGTAATTGCCGAAACTTGTTTTATCGCCGTGTAGTTCGCTTCTGCCGTGTAATATACGCCAAGTTGCTTGCAAGTTTCCACATTTTCTTCATCGCTATCAATTAAAATGGGAACGCCTTGATAGTACATAATCAGTTGGCACAAAATATTGCCAAGCGTTTTGCCGCCAAGCACCGCAACGTGATCCCCCTTATTGATATCCAAGGTGTCGATTACGCGAAGCGCCAAAGCGATGTAGTCAATAAATACCGCAGCGGTTTCATCTACGCTGTCGGGCAAAACGTAAAGTTGGGAAGCGGAAAAAACGCCGAATTCTCTTAAAAACCCGGGGAAATCTTTTCCCGCCGCTTTTACGTCCGGGCAGTTTGCAAAATCGCTTTCCTTGCAGCGGGGGCAACCGTTACAATAGGTAAAGGGGTTAATGTAAACGCGCGAATTCTTTTTTAAGCCAAAGCAATGTTCGCCGGCTTCGCTTACAACGCCCACGCCAAAACTACCTGGGATGTTTGTGGAAACGTTTTCGGGTTCTAAGCACGCAAAAACGTCGCTTCTATTCAAAAGCGCTTTGGTAATTTTAACCTTGGCGGAAGAAACCGAAGTAATTTCTTCGGAAAAATCGCCTTCTACCATGGTTTTGGGGGCGGTAACTTGCCAGCTTTTCATAAAATTCTCCTTGCGAAACCGCGAAAAGCGGAAATTTTTACACGCTATTAGGCATTATAAAGCATATTTTCAAAAAGCGCAAGCAAAAATAATAGAAAAATTTAACGAAATTTATAAATTACGGGGTAAAAACGATTGACGAATCGCTGAAATTGTATTATAATCTTATCACTAACTAAGAAGAGGTGAGTTACTGATGAAACCCGAAATTCATCCCGATTATCACGAAGTTACCGTTGTATGTGCTTGCGGTAATACCTTTACTACCGGTACGACCAAGAAAGGGGACACTATTAAAATTGATATTTGCAATAAGTGTCATCCATATTTCACGGGCAAACAAAAACTCGTAGATGCGGGCGGACGTGTAGACAAGTTCAAAAAGCGTTACGGAATCTAAAAAATACAGCCCTAAGAGTTTGTTCTTAGGGCTGTTATTATATCCAAAAACGCTAATAAGGAAAGTATGAAAAAGCAAAAAACGGCAAAAAGGACCAGCATTGGCGGTCAGGCTGTCTTGGAAGGGGTAATGATGCGCGGTAAACGCTCTATGGCAACCGCGGTCAGAGATCAGGACGGGGTAATCCGTATGGAAACCGAACGTCTAACCCCAACCGATAAAAAGCCTTTGCTTTTCCGTATACCCATTTTGCGCGGTTGTATTAACTTTTTTGCCTCTCTCGTAAGCGGTACTAAAGTTTTACTCCGCTCGGCAGAAGTGTTTGGGGAATCCGAACCTTCCCGCTTTGAAAAATGGCTTAGCGAAAAGTGTAAAGTGAATTTAATGAGCGTTGTTATGACGCTTAGCGTTATTATCGGCCTTGCGTTATCGTTAGGTCTTTTCGTGTTTTTGCCGCAATTTATTTATGAAATTGCAGTAAAGCCTTTATTCCGAGCAGCTTTTGGGGTGGAAAGTATTTGGATTCAAACCATTTCCGAAGGGCTTTTAAGAATCGCCATTTTCGTGGGGTATATTCTTCTAACTTCGCTTTTGTCGGATATACGTAGAACGTACTCCTATCACGGCGCCGAACACAAAACCATTTCCTGTTACGAAAAGGGGATGGATTTAACAGTAGAAAACGTGCGTACGTGTACGCGCGTGCATAACCGTTGCGGAACTACCTTTATGTTCTTCGTTATGATGGTAAGCATTTTGGTGGTTGCCGTAGTTCGTTCGGTATTGGAGCCTATTTTCCCAACGGTGGGCGTAGATGGCTTTACCTTAAATAAGTTATGGCAATTTTTAATTCGCATCGGATGCATCCCCCTTACCGCGGGGCTTTCGTACGAACTGCTTAAAGGACTTGCAAAAACCGAAAACCCCATTTTCGCGCCCTTAAAAGCGCCAGGGCTTTTATTGCAACGCGTTACTACGAGAGAGCCGGACGACGATATGATTGAAGTGGCGATAGCCGCCTTCACCAAGGTTTTAGAAATGGATGAGGACGAAAGCATCCCTACCGAAAAATTCGTAACGGCAAGAAAATTTGGGGAATTTAAGGAAGAACAAATCAAAATTCTTAAGGATGCAGGCGTTGACGAGCTTGCCGACGTAGAATGGATTTTTTGTGAAGTTTTACAGGTAAAGCGTGATGAATTGCAAGCCTTTGATACGGGGCGTTTGCTTTCTCCTTTACAAACCGAAAAAATTACCGCGCTAATTCGTGAACGCGCTACGGGAAAACCCCTTGCATACGTATTGGGGACTGCAGAATTTTACGGTTATACCGTAAAAGTGGACGAACGGGTGCTAATTCCCCGTCCCGAAACCGAACTTTTAACCGAACGCGTCATCGCAGAACTTAAAGAAGGGGATTCCGTTTTAGATTTATGTACGGGTAGCGGCGCAATCGCAATTACCCTTGCAAAGAATACGAAAGCGGCAGTTTTTGCTTCGGATATATCCGAAGAAGCCCTAACCCTTGCCAAAGAAAACGCCACGGATTTAGGCGCGAAAATCACCTTTATTCAAAGCGATTTATTTGAAAATATCGGGCAAAAATTTAACGTAATCGTTTCCAATCCCCCCTATATTCCTTCGGCAGATATTGAAACTTTGGATAGGGAAGTAAAGGATTACGAGCCCCGTTTGGCGCTTGACGGTGGGGAAGACGGTTTGGACTACTACCGCGAAATCGCGAAAACCGCGCGCAAATTCTTGGAAAAGGAAGGCGTTCTTTTCTTGGAAATCGGCGTTAGCCAAGCGGAAGCGGTGGAAGAATTACTGAAAAAG
>JAZUCI010000125.1:0-4086 GCA_045639045.1 Christensenellaceae bacterium | reverse complement strand
TCCGACTTGGCAAGCCCTTTGCAGTACGCGTAGGCGGTGTAGGCGGCCTTCCCCGTAATTTCGGTATCCGCAACCGCGTTTTCCTTTAAGCCGAACAGTTCGGCTTGCTTGGTTTCCCCCCGCTTTTCCATAGAAAACAGTAAGCCTTTAACGGTTTCCACCGTTTTTCTACCGCAAAAAGAAAGGGTTAACGGGGTGGGCGAAACGTGCCCAACCGAACGCCATTGCGTTACCCCCAAGGGGTTATAGCAAACGGTTTTTCCATCCGCAATCAGTAAGGGGAAAATGGCCGCGTCCGCGCGTTTTACGGATAATTCGCTTTGCATGGCATTGGGATTTTCGGCATACACGCGCACGCGAACGCCACGAGCCTTCGCGCTATTTAGCCGATCCGCCACTTGGGAAAGCAGTTCGCTATCCCCTTCCGCATCAGGAAGGAATAGGTCTATTTCCTTTTTCGCCCCGTCGATTACTTCCAAACTTTCCCCGTATTCTTTAGAAAAGGCGGGGAAATCCCCACCGAATAATCCCATTTGCTTTTCGGAAAGGGTAACGGGTTCGTATAAAGAAGATAGATGGTCGGGGGTAAAGGCGCGTTCCTTTAACACCAAATCCGAAATTAAGCCGCGCAAAGTGGAACTTTGGGGTAATCGGGTGGCAAAATACCGCGCGTTCGTTAGTAAAATGAATTTTCCGCGGGCGCGGGTAACCGCTACGTTCAAAAGCCGTAAGGCTACGTCGTCCTCCTCGCTTTCTTGCGAAAGCAAATACCCAGCTTTGGGTTGACGTAAAAAATCCACGGTATCAAAAATTACCGCGTCCGTTTCGCTGCCTTGGAACTGATGCACCGTGGAAACGGTGATAAGGGGGCTGGGAAAATCGGTAAGCATGGCGCGAAGCAATCGCACTTGCGCCGCGTATGGGGTTACGATAACCGTTTCAATTCCTTGCTCTGCCGAACGCAAGGCAAGGTGAAAGGAAAGAAATGCGGAAAGCAAGTTAAAGCGAGAGCCGTCCTCCGTACGCGCGCATACGTTGAAGGTATCGCCAATATCCAATAGGGCGGTAGCGCGCCCCGCAAAGGGTGCGGTTTCCACCGTTCCTTCACGATCTTCCTCCACGCCTTGCGCGGTGGTAAGCAATCCGCCGTACACCTGTTCGGAAATCAAAGAAGAAATTTCGGGGTGCATACGGCGTTGTTCGTTTAACATCACAAGCCACGGATGATAGCAAACCTGCTTGCCGCGGACGATACCCAAAAAGCGGAATACGTCCTGCCCCAAGGATTGCTTTGCAAAGGGATCTTGCACGATGGGGGGCAGTTGGCGAAAATCCCCCACGACAACGAGCCTACGGGTAGCCAAGGAGGATGCGTATAAAATTTGCGGAACGAAGCACATACTTGCTTCGTCAATCAGTACCGCGCCAAATTTGCGCTTGCTTAAAATTTCGGACACCACGGCGCGGGAAAGGGTTGCCCCAACCACCGAAGCCGCCGCCACAAGCGATTCTTCTTTTTCCGCAACGCGTTTACGGAAAGCAAAGCGCTTTTTTTCCAGTTCCGCCGAATCCGAAAAGGTAACCGTTTTCCGTTCACGGGTTAACACATCTTGTTCGGCGCGTAAGTCCTCGTCTAATTTTAAGGCAAGTTCGTACGAAGAAAGGGTGATGTTCCCCCTTTCAATTTCCTTTTTTCTATGCCTTCCGTACCGAACGACCTTGCCTTCGTCCGCCTTATTTAGGCGTTTGGCAAGTTCAACCAGAGCGCAATCTACCGCCACGTTGCTGTGCGATAAAATTAAGGTGGGAACGCCCTTTTTATAATACGCGTAGGCAATTTCCGCCAAAGTATACGTTTTCCCCGTACCTGGCGGCCCCCAAAGAAAGGTGATGGGGCGGTTTTGGGAAGCTTGAAAGGCGTTTTCCTGCCCCGTAACGATTTTTCCGCTTTCCGAAAGCCCAACCTTACGCTTTTCAATCAAGGTTGCGTACAGTTCGCTTTCGTACGAGGACTTAATCATTTTTTCCAGCCTTCCGTTTAGATCTTGCAACAAAAACCAAGGGGATGCGGAAAGTTCCGCCTTCATTACGTCAATTTCGCAAGGAAGCGCAAGGATTATGTCAAAGCCGTTTGCTTCTACCACGCTGCCTTGCACCGAAGAATTTGTGGTAAATACCGTTACGGGGGTGCCGTCGCACAAAAATTGCTCGGTTTCCGTTTCGAAACGGTATAAAAACTCTTCTTCGTCCTTACTTAAAAGTAAGCCGTTATATAGGGGCGTTTTCTTTACGCTTGCCGTTTTTAAGGCTTGGGTTTCCTGAGAAAGCGCCGTGATATAACCGCGGATGACCGCTTCTACTTCAGGAATTTCACGCAAAGTATTTACCCCCTTTCGTTAATTTTCGGTTTCTTCTTCCTCTACGTACGGTTCTTCACTAAACCGCTGTAGAACTTGCGTTAATAGTTCTAATATTTTTTCGGTACCCACGCGCTTTTCGGCGGAAATGGCAATTACGTTCCCTTCCCCCATAGCAAAAGCGTTGGCTACTTCCTTGGCGCGGGGTTTGATCCGCGTTTTGCCAAGTTTATCCGATTTATTGCAAACCACCGTAAAAGGAATTGCATAGTGGTGCAAAAAACTTGCCATTTGCAAATCTTCCGCGGTGGGATTGTGGCGAATATCCGCAAGGAGCAGTACGTGCGCAATGGAAGTTTGACGGGCAAAAAACGCGTCCATGGTTTTGCCCCACTTTTCCTTTTCGGTTTTACTGACTTGCGCAAAGCCGTAGCCGGGTAAATCCGCCAAAACGAACGCGCCGAAATCAAAGTAGTTGACAAGACGGGTGCGCCCTGGGGTATTACTGGTTTTGGCAAGCTTGTTACGGTTTGCCAGCATATTGATAAAGGTGGATTTACCCACGTTGGATTTGCCCGCAACCGCAATTACGGGTTTTTCGCTTTTCAAAAAGCCCTTTTCATCCGCCGCCGAGGTAATAAATTCCGCGTTCGTAATTTTTAACATACCGTTTCCCCGTAGGTGGCGATGCGGAATACTTCTTCCGCTTCTTCCACGAAAATAAATTCCGCTTTTTTAGATAAATAGGGGGGAATTTCCTCCATATCCTTTTCGTTTGCCTTGGGGGCGATAACCGTGGTAATGCCCCTACGAATTGCCGCAAGCGCCTTTTCTTTTAACCCACCGATGGGTAAAACCCTGCCGCGAAGGGTAATTTCCCCCGTCATGGCAACGGATTTTTTTACCATTTTGCCTGTGAACGCGGAATACAGCGCGGTTGCAATGGTGATACCTGCCGAAGGCCCGTCCTTAGGGGTTGCGCCCGCGGGAACGTGCATGTGGATATCCGTTTTTTCAAAGCGGGCGGGATCAATGCCGAAACTTTGCGCGTTGGCGCGAAGGTAAGAAAGCGCCGCTTGGGCGGATTCCTTCATTACGTCACCCAAACTTCCCGTCAGTTTCAAATCCCCTTTACCTTGCATTAAGTTTACTTCCACTTCCAAGGTAACGCCGCCAACCGCCGTCCATGCTAAACCGTTGCATACCCCAACGCCGTCCTTTTTCAAAGAATCCGAAAGGGTGTACTTGGGTTTACCCAAATAGCCTTCCAAACTGCGTTCGGTAACCGTGGTTTCGGGAAGGTTGGGATTTTTTACCAGTTTTACCGCGTACTTACGGCATACGTCCGCAACCGTGCGTTCCATATTTCTTACGCCCGCTTCGGCGGTATATTCTTCCGCCATACGGCGCAGCGCCCCATCCGTAATTTTTACGGCGGTTTGCGTTAAGCCGTGTTCTTTTAATTTTTTGGGAAGCAAATATTTTTTAGCAATTTGCACCTTTTCTTCGGTGGTGTAGCCCGAAAGTTCGATGATTTCCATACGGTCGCGAAGGGGCGCAGGGATGGTATCCAGCGTGTTTGCCGTACATACGAACATTACGTTGGATAAATCGAATTCTTCTTCCAAATACCGATCGCGATAGGTGGAGTTTTGTTCGGGGTCTAACACTTCTAATAATGCGGATGCAGGATCGCCGCGCATATCCGAAGAAATCTTATCAATTTCAT
>JAZUCI010000124.1:0-4392 GCA_045639045.1 Christensenellaceae bacterium | reverse complement strand
GGGCGGTATTCGTTTAAGATGTCCTTACCGCAAACACCGATATCCGCGGCACCGCGTTCCACGTAAATGGCTACGTCCGAAGGTTTCACCCAAAAATAACGTACGCCCACTTCCTTATTTTCAAAAATCAGTTTGCGGTTGTTTTCCTTAATGGAAGGGCAAGGAAATCCCGCCGCTTCAAACAGCGCGTAAACCTTTTCCCCCAAACGCCCCTTGGGAAGGGCAATATTCAGCGTTTCCATTACTTTCTTTCCCCCGCGTAAATTTTTACCAGCTCGTCAGGGTACACGGCAAAACCGATTCCCTTACTGCGCTTTTTCATTTTTTGCATCAAGCGATCGTACTGACCGCCCGAAAGCACGCCCGTGGGCACGCCCTTAACGAATCCCTTAAACGCGATGCCGTTATAATAATTTTGGTGGTTCAGCACCGAAAAATCCACGTACACGTTATTTGCGCCCGCGTTTAACAAATCGGTAAGCACGGCGGTAAATTCGTCCACCGCGGCTTTGGTTTTTTCATCCACGGCAAAACGGGAAAGCAAGGGCAAAATTTGTTCCGCCTTGCCGTATAGCGTGGTTAAAAGGGCAAGGTTTTCGGTTTGTTCGGGGGTTAACCCTTCGGCTTCCGCAACGCTTCTTGCCGCTTGTTCGTTTTTATCCGCAAGCGCAAGGAAAAATTCCTGTTTCCCTTGGGCGGAAAGCCCGTACGCTTGGGCCAAACCCGTAACTACGTCCAAATGCGAAACTTCTAACACGGTGGCGTCGGATAACAGGTTTAGGCTTTCCTTTGCCAAAAGCAAGGTTTCCACTACGTCCTTTTCGGTTACGTCCCCCATCGTCTCCACACCCACTTGCGCTAGTTCACGGAACGCGCCCGTGCCTTTATGTAAGCGGTACACGTTTTCGTTGTAGTACACCTTGGTGTTCCCTTCGGGGGCTTCCTTGGTGTTTTTGATGATGGATAAGGTTACGTCCGGCTTTAACGCAAGTAAGCGCCCGTCCGTATCCGTAAAAGTAATTACCGAATCCGAAGTTAAGAATTCCTTGTTCTTCGCGTACAGGTCGTATTCTTCAAACTTGCTCATCTTATATTGCCCGTACCCCTTTTCCGCGTATAAAGCGCGAAGGGATAACGCGATTTTTTCGGTTGCCGTTAAAACGGAAAGAATATCTGCCATTATTTGTCCCCCCCTTCCTTTTGCAAAACCAAATTGTAACCGCCGCTGCCGTATAACAGGCATTTGTTTACGCGGCTGATGGTTGCGGTGCTTGCGCCCGTGGTTTTGGAAATTTCTTGATAGTTTTTCCCCTCTTTTAGTAGGGAAGCCACTTGCAAGCGTTGGGTAATATCCATCAGTTCCTTAATGGTACACACGTCCTCAAAAAAGGTGCGTACTTCCTTTGCGGAATTCAAACTTGCCACCGCTTCAAAAAAGGGATTAAACTGTTCAAATGAAAAATTTTGCATAGCGTTTTCCTTTTGCCCCTTGCCTTGCCTAACTTGACAACGCAAAAAAGGCTTTCGTTTTAGTTCTTTACCATTTTACCACGGTAAAGCGTGAAAGTCAATCAATCAAATGTGCTTTTTATAAAATTTTGTTAAGAATTTTTATAAAACCCTTCCCCTCAGGCTTCGCGCCCGTACGTGAGCAGCGCGCGTGAAATCTGCCTCTATTATATATCTTTCCCATAGGGAAAGCAAGCCGTTTTGCGGTGTTTTATGCAATTTCACTCATAAACAGTAAAACTTATCATATTTTCTCCCCTTTTTCGCCACACGATATTGACATTTTTTTATAAAGTGCTATACTTTAAAAAATCTTTAGGGGCAAAATAGATGAAAAAAACGTACCTTAATTTAATGGAAAAAACCCTTTCGGCGTACACAAACGAGCATATTTTGCACTATTTTGAAAGGGTAAAAGAACACGGTCTTACGGAACACGGATTCCCCCGTTTAACCGCCAATATCGGCATATTAATTGCCCATGGAAAACGCCGAGATTTACTGCCACCCTTTACCGAAATGATGGAATTTTGCTGTAAAACCATGCCCACGGTGGATGCTGCAAACGATTTTTCGGTGCGGGAAATCATTTGCTGTTTATTAGAAATAGAGCGCGCGGGCGCGGTGGAGCTAGCGACTACCCTGCGCTGGCGGGAATACTTAACAAAGGTAAACCCCTTAACCACCTACACCATTACCGCAAAATCCCCTACGGATAAGGTAAAAAACTGGGCGTTATTTTCGGGAGTAAGCGAATTTTTCCGCCAAAGCGCGGGGCTATGCAGTTCTTCAGATTTTATTGATTTACAGCTGGAACAACAACTGCAATGGCTGGACGAAAACGGGATGTATCAAGATCACCCAAACAGCGAAATTCATCACCCCATTTTATACGATTTGGTTTCGCGCGGGCTGTTTACCCTTTTGCTAAACCAAGGCTACCGCGGTAAGTTTTACGATAGGATTAGCGAAAGCCTACAAAAGGCCGCCCTTTGCACCCTATCTATGCAATCCCCCAACGGGGAAATTGCCTACGGGGGCAGAAGCAATCAGTTTTTGTTTAACGAGCCGTGGATGATTACCATTTTTGAATTTGAAGCAAAGCGCTATGCAAGGCTTGGGGATATGCAAACCGCATCCCGCTTTAAACAAGCTTCCGCACGCGCGCTTGCGGTTACCGAACGATGGCTTAACGCAAAGCCCATTCGCCACGTAAAAAACCGCTTCCCCACCGAAAGTGGCTACGGGTGCGAGGATTACGCTTATTTTGATAAATATATGATTACCGTGGCCTCTAACCTATACGCCGCCTTTTTGGTTTGCGACGAATCCATCCCCTTCGAACAAGAGGAGGTTGCCCAACCTTGCGCTTGGCAATCTAGCCCGCACTTTCATAAACTGTTTTTAAAAAGCGGGGACTACGGCTTGGAATTTGACTACAATGCGGATGCGTGCTACGATGCCAACGGTGTGGGCAGAATCCACCGCGCAGGCGCGCCCTCCACAATATGTTTATCCTGCCCATGCCCCGTGCGCCCCGCCTACCGATTGGACACGGAAAAGCCCTTTTCCTTTTCGCTATGCTCCGCCACCCGCGATGGGGAACGTTGGATTTTAGGCGCGGAAAAGGGTACTGAATACCAAATTTTAGAAAGCGGAACGGATGAAGAATCCGCCCTTGCCACCCTTTCTTGCCGTTTATCAAACGGTAAAACCGTTACCGAACGCTATACGGTAAGCAAAAACGGGGTTCACGTACAAATTACGGGGGATGGCGAGCTTGCCTTTGCTTTACCCGCCTTTTGCTTTGATGGGGAGTGCGAAAGCATAATTACCCTTACCCCCAACACGCTAACCGTTACCTACCAAGGGTATTCCTGCCAATATACGGTAAGCGGCAGTATTTTAGATACTGGTAAAACCGCCGCCAACCGCAACGGGCATTACCGCGCGTTTATGGCAACCGCCAAGGAAAATTTAACCGTTTCCATAGAAATTTTCCAAGTGAAAGTAGGGGAAAACTAAGCTTTATTTTTGTTAACGACTCTCTCCCTTTTGGGGGCAAGTTTCCTCCCCATTTTTCACCCCTCACCCTTTTCATTCAAACGAAAATAACAATTTATATTTTGCCACAAGGCAAAAACAAAGCCCTTTGCTGAATAGCAAAAGGCTTTGTGACGTGCCTAAGAACGACTAAAAGTACACCAGAAAGCTGCTCGATAAATTTAGAGTTTATACGTTTATACCAAAAAACTCCTTGTTTTTGCTAATTTTTGTCTGGATAATTTCAGCTAATGCTTTCATATATTTTTTCTTACTGTACCAAAAGAATGGATTTTTAAGACCAAATATCCATCTTTGATGTTTTTCCAATATTGCGTTATTATCCCAAACATTCAACTGTCTTTGTTTTAAATCAGGGTAAGTAGTTGAAAAAACATCAGAAAAATAAAAATCTATTTCATCTCTTTGCAACAATTCAGATATTGTAAAGCAGCCACAATCATTATAAAAACTATAAGTTTTTGTTACCCAATTACCAAATGGAGTGCTCTTGAATGTTTGCTCTGTGAATTTCAAATTATATTTCTCTACCAAGAACATTAACTCTTTAACAGCATATTGCATGGTGTTTTCCTTCCTCCAAAGCACTTTGACATTTGAATTTAATCAAATTCTTGATTTTAGATGAGTTAATTATATCACACTTTCGGGGATAAATCAAGGCGTAAGCCTTGCATATCATCCGCAACTTGTTGCGGTATATCATCAACACGAAGTGTTGCATTTTATCAAGCTGCAGGAGTATACACCTTCGGTGACGATATACGCCTACGGCGATGATATACACGACTGCGTCGTGATGATATGCCAAGCCTGCGG
>JAZUCI010000123.1:0-3211 GCA_045639045.1 Christensenellaceae bacterium | reverse complement strand
AACCGAAATTTTCCAAAAAAGCAAAACCCCCGCGCCAAAAAGATGCGTGGGGGAGTGATTTTGGTTGTTTTTCTTATCAGCGATTAATCGTCCGAAATTCTTTTAATGGTAAGCAGTAAATCCAAAATTTCCATAAACAGCCAAACGATGGTGTACGAAAGGGAGTACGCAACGAACCATTCGCAGCTTTTGTTTAAGCCCCCTTCTACCACGCTTTGCACGGTGTAAAAATCCGAAAGCAGGCACATGCACGCAATCACGATGTAAATAAGGGAAATCGCAATGCAAATTACGGGGTTGGTTGCCACCACCAAATACACGGGGCGGAAGGCAGGGATCAGCGCGAAAACGAATAAAAGTAAGCCCGAAAGCAACATGGTCAAAAGGCAAGTGCAAACCACCGAACGTAGTTTTGCGGTTACGCGGATCACCCCTGCGGAAAACAAAATTTGTAGCGCGAACACGATAGCCACGGTAATCCCTGCCGCAAGCAAAATAATACTGCGGTAATCGGGAACAAGAACGGCAATCAAGCCCACCAAATAGCCAAGCGAAATAAAGGTTAAACTACCCGTAACGGGGGCGGTTCTACGCGCAAAGATGGTAATAAAGGGGCAAATTAAAAAGCAAATGCCACAAATTGCCGCGCCAATCAGTAGGGCGGTGGGGGAAACGGCGTCTAACACAAAACTCAAGGCAGCGCCCAAAAGCACCGTAGCGATAAAGAAGGAACATTTTGCAATGATGCCGCCGTAGGTAGCACAGTTGGTTTGCGCCGAAGTTTCTTTGGTTAAATTTTTTACAAAGGGATTGCTAAGTGCGCCCCCTTTTCCAGAGCCCATAAAAGCCATAAAAATACTCCTTACGTGGTTTATTTTTTATAAAGTATATCATATTTTTGCGGAAAAGAAAACGAAAAGCTGAAATTTTTTGAAAAAATTCGCCTGAAAGCCTTGTAAACGGCGCTTTTTTAAGGAGCAAGCGCCTAATTTTTATAAAATTTCCGTACGCGATTGCAATTTTTCCCCGCGTATGCTACAATAAAAAGGCAAAATAAACATAGTTTTTTCCCTTTTTGCATAAGGTATAGCAAAACGAAAAGAAAGGGGAAAAGCAAATGGATCAAAGCGTAGAAACCGTAACCGTAAGGGAGCCCCGTGGCGAAATTAAAGCGCACGCGGGCGTAGAGTGTAAACTGCCCGTGCCCGCATCGGGCGTATATCGGGTGCTTTCCGCCGTGGCGCGTGCCGTGGAAACGGCGGGCGAAGGGCAGGAAGGGGAAATCCGTTACCGTGGCAAGGTGCTGTTTTCGGTTACTTTTTCGGATGGGGAAGGCCGCATCCATAAGGCCGAATGCGGCGTAGAATTTTCGGGCGCGGAGCCGTGCGCTGCCGCCACCCCCCAAACGGGTGTGGAAACGCAAGCGGGCGCAGAAGGGGTACATTTCCGCATTGCGGGGGAAAACGTGTATCTTACCGCCACCGCGGTACTAACCTTCCGCTTGGCGCAAACGGTTACGCATACCCATTTAACCTGCGTGCGTAACGCCCACCTGTTAAGGGAGGAAGAAAAATTTCCTTGGAAGATGAAAGAAATCTACGGGGAAATGGAATTAGAAGAGGAGTGGGAGGAACCCACCGCCGTTGCGGATATTTTAACCTTTACCGCAGATGCGTGCGTGAAAAGCGCGCAAGCGGGCGCGGGCGTAATTTCCGCCGAAGGCAACGTGCAATTTCATTTAATTATTAAACCCACGGAAGGCGGGGTGTACGGGCAAACCAAAACCTTTCCCTTTCGTGTGGAAACCGAAGAAGGGGAGTGCGCGCCAAGTTGCGCCGTTCGCCTTTCGGCAAGCGTGGAAAACGTGCGCTTTTCGGTGGTTACCGACCCCGATAAAAACCGCGGAGCGGTTACCGTTTGCTATACCCTGCGTTTTTGCGGGGCGCTATACGGGGAAAGAAAAATTACCTTATTAAAGGACTGCTTTTCGGAAAGCGAAGGCTTAACCTTAATTACGGGGCAGGGCGCGTACGAAACCCTGCAAGCCGCAAAATGCGAAAGCGCCCGTATTACCGCGCGCACCCCGTTGGGCGTAGAGGTGGGGGAAACCGCCCGTGCTTTGGCAGTTTTGCCCTACGGCGCAACCGCGCTTGCTATCACCCCGTACGGGGGCGGCGTTACTGCGGAAGGGTTGCTTTCGGTAACCGTATTTTATGCGGAGGAAGGGGCGCTAAAAGCGGCGGACGCGGATATCCCGTTCAGCCTAAATATCAAATGCGAAAATCCCCACGGGGCGGAACCCAAGGTTTTGTTCGGTGTGGAAAGCGTGCAAGCGGATTTCGTGGGCGCGAAAGAACTTTCGGTAACCGCCATCCTTTCGGTGTGCTTTACCGCCACCCAAACGCAAGTTTTTACCTACGTAAAGGAAGTATCGCAAGGGGAAGCAAAGCCCCGTTCGTCCGCGGCGGTTTCGCTATACTTTGCCATTGCGGGGGAAAGCGATTGGCAGCTTGCCAAACGCCTTTCGGTATCCCCCGAAAGCATCGCCCTTTGCAATCCCCAATTAACCTATCCCTTAACGGGTAAGGAACGCATCGTTATCTACCGCCAAAAGCAAAAGGGGGAATAGTTCCCTTCGGCGTGTGTTTTTAGGAAGAAAATAAGGAGTTACCTTATGCAAAAAATCACTTTGCGCGTATACGCAAAACTGAACTTAACTTTGGATATCACGGGCAAGGACGGGGGGTATCACCTTCTGTCCTCCTTGTGCTGTTCGGTTTCCCCGTACGATGAAATTACGGTGGAAAAACGTAAGGGGCAGGAAATATCCCTGCTTTGCGAAGGGGTGGATTGCCCCGTGGAAAAAAATATCGCTTATCGCGCCGCAAAAGCCTTTCAAGCCGAATACCAAACGGGGGGCGTGGCAATCACCGTGAAAAAGGGAATTCCCCTTTGCGGTGGGATGGGCGGCTCCTCGGCGGATGCCGTGGGCGTGCTTACCGCCCTTTCCCGCTTAAACGGAAACAAACCCGTAGAACACTTGCTAAACGCCCTAACCTCGGACGGCTCCTTTATGCTACGCGGGGGCGTAGGCATTATGCAAGGGCGCGGGGAGGATATTATCCCCCTTCCGTACGGAAAACTACATTTTGCGCTTGTTACGGTAAATGGCGGCGTTTCTACGGCGGAGTGCTTCCGCTTGTCGGACGAA
>JAZUCI010000122.1:0-5874 GCA_045639045.1 Christensenellaceae bacterium | reverse complement strand
GGTTCTTCTATCACCCGTTCGCCCTTGCGGTATGCTTCCAGCGTAACTACGTACGCGATGTCCTCTTTTTTTCGCGCGTCCAAACTACGCCTTAAAAGGCGTAATTCCCCCAAATCCTTTTCGGGAACGCGCAGTTTTTTGGCTACGGCGGCGGATAAATTCGCCCCCACGGGAACGCGTAAATTTTCTATTCGTTTCATAAGGATTTCCCCGCCTTTTCGCAAATTGCCTTCGCCACGGCAAGGGCGGAAGAAAACGCCCATTGCAGGTTATATCCACCGCAATCCCCGTCCACGTTCAATACCTCGCCCGCAAGGTAAAGGTTGCTTACTTGCTTGCTTTCCAAGGTTTTGGGGTTTACTTCGCTTGCGGGTACGCCCCCCTTGGTTACTTGGCTTTGGCTAAAATTCGCCGTTCCTTTTAAGGATAGGGGGAACGCCTTTAAAATTTTGGCAAGGGCAAGGAATTCTTCTTCCTTGGCGCGTTCGGTTTCCCCTACGTTTTCACGGCGTAAAATGTTTTTGATAATTTGTTTATGTAATAGGGAGCAAAGCAATTCGTACGTATTGTGCTTGGGTAACGCGCGGTATTTTTTAAGCAACAGTTCGGTTAGTTCCGTTTGGGTTAGGTGGGGCATAAAATCCACGAAAACCCTTCCGCGTTCGGGGCTTGTTAACCGCGCGGAAAGGCGGAAGGTTGCGTCCCCGCTGATGCCCGTATCCGTAAACAGTACGTCCCCCGTTTCGGTGGCGTTTTCCCCCGTAAGGGAAGCGTGCACGCGTACACCCTTTAAATTTTTAAGGTATTCGGTGTCCGTTTTTAGTTGTACTAACGAAGGGCGCGTGGGGGTTACGGTATGCCCAAGCGTTTTCAGTATTTCGTAAAACGCGCCGTCCGTTCCCATACCCTGTCCGCTTTTCCCGCCCGTGGCAACCATCACGCTTTTGGCGGTGAACTGCGCCCCGTTTTTCGCCGTAAGGGTAAATCCGCTTGCTTGGGGATATACGCGGATAATTTCCGCCCCCGTAATTTCCTTGCCGCCCGCATCCGTAAAGGATTTTCGCAGCATATCCAGTACGGCGGAAGCTTGCCTACCCAAAGGGTAAACCCTACCGCGCTCGTCGGGGGAAAGGGTAACGCCTACGCTTTCCAAAATTGCGTTAGTTTCCTTTCCGCTTGCCACGTTAAAAACGCTTTCCGCTAAACGAATATCCCCGTGGTAATGCGAAAGGGAAAGGTCGGTATTCGTTAAATTGCCTTGTCCGTTGCCCGTGGCAAGCAGTTTTTTGCCCACGCGGTCCAACCGTTCCAAAATAGCCACGTTTCCGTGGAATTTCTTGGCAAGCAACGTCCCCGCGAACAATCCCGCGCTGCCACCGCCGATAATCGCTACCTCAAAATTCGTTTGCATAAGCCCCGATTCTCCTCGTTTTTTTTCTATTTTACCACATCTTTTGAAAAAAGACACCTAAAATAAAGCAAAAAGTTCTTGACAATCCACTTTTTTTTGATTACAATAAATACGGAATATATTTTTGCATATTCTATGAATATCACCCGAAGGAGAGATGAAAGAATGATGTTGGCAAATCTGTTGGCAAGCTTTATGCAAAACAACGCCATTTATTTGGTAGTCTTGGCGGTTATCCTTGCAGTTTTTGCAGGCGCTTTTGCTTTAGTATGGCTGTTTAAAGTGTTTTTCCCCAAAAAGGAAGCCGAAAGAAACGCAGAAGTTTTGGCGTTTAATCGTAAATCCGAAGAGCCTGCGGAAGAACCCGTAGCCGAAGAACCCGTAGATGAAGAAGTAAAGGAAGAACCCGTTGCTGAAGAACCCGTAGTTGAAGAAGTAAAGGAAGAATCCGTAGCCGAAGAACCCGTAGATGAAGAAGTAAAGGAAGAACCCGTAGCCGAAGAACCCGTAGTTGAAGAAGTAAAGGAAGAACCCGTAGCCGAAGAACCCGTGGTTGAAGAAGCAAAGGAAGAACCCGTAGAAGAAAAGAAACCCGCGAAGAAGCCCGCGGCTAAAAAACCCGCAGCGAAAAAAGCACCCGCTAAAAAACCTGCGGAAAAGAAAGCCCCCGCAAAGAAAGCGGTAGTGGTTGCGGCAGTAGCAAACGATAAGGATGAAATTTCCACGGGCGCAAACGGCAAGTGGCGTATTGAAAAGGAAGACGTAGGCTTTATTGCTTCCTTGTTTGCAAACAACGGTCAGTTGCTTTTGAACAGCGAAAGCTACACCACCTTTAAGGGCGCGGCAAAGGGAATTGAAACCATTAAAAAGAACGCGGAAAGCGGCGTATTCCACGTTGTGGAAGATAAGAACGGCAGATACTTCTTCAAGCTTCTTTCCAAGCAAAACCGCGTAATTTGCGTAGGCGCAACTTACGCAAGCAAGGATGGTTGTGAATCCGCAATCGAATCGGTAAGAAACTTCTGCAAAACCGCAATTTTGGTATCGGTAGATCCCGATGAAGCGGCGAAAAAGGAAGCTGCTGCGGCAGAAAATAAATAAGTAAAATTAACTAAAAAAGGGTAAGCGCGTTCGTCGCTTGCCCTTTTATTTTTTTGTTTTAGGTCGGTTAACTGTAAGGCTTATAAATACTTTTTCAGCCGTTCTAAGTGGTCGGATTCCATATCCCGCAGTTCTTCGGCAAGGCGAACCACCGTTTCATCCACGATTTTTCCGTTTTCGGAAAGTAACGTCATTACTTCGGTTAACCCCATCGTAGTGCCTTGAATCATCATATCCGCCACGTGCGAAGCGCTATCGTCCTTTAACGTGTTCATTTTAATGCTGCCCCAAAGCATGGCTTTTTTGAATACGTTCGGTTCTTTCGGCTCTATCTCGCGCGAAAGCATTTCTTTGGCAAGTTTCCCCGCGTACGATTCGTATTCTTCGTACTGCCTGGAAAGTTCTTCCTTCATTGCGGGATCTTCCGTTTCCTTACTTACGTAACTGATGGATTCTAACGCCGTGTGCGCGTTTTTATATAGGTTGTGTAAACAGTCTGCGTTTTTGCTATGCATCGTAGCCCTCCTTAAAACACTTGATTAAGGGAAATCTTTCCATATTCCATAGGAAATTATACGAAAAAAAGCAAAATTGATAAAAAAGATAACGCAAAACGTTTGACTTTCAATAAAAAAAGTCGTATTATTATTTGGAGCCGCTCTAGCGGGGCTATCAAAGTATGCGAAAGCGCATCGCCCTTTGCATTTAGGCGAGACTGGGAAAGAGGAGGCAAAAAATCTTATGTACGCGATTGTCAGAAACGGAAGTAAGCAATACAAGGTAGAAGAAGGCAGCGTTGTAAAGTTCGAAAAGCTGGATGCAGCTGTGGGCGATACCGTTGAATTCGAAACCGTACTGTTTGCGGATGAAAACGGCGTTGTTGTAGGAACCCCCGTTGTTGAAAACGTAACCGTTAAAGGGGAAGTACTTGCGCAAGATAAGTTCAGAAAGGTTATTGTATACAAATTCAAAGCCAAGAAGAACGAACGCAAAAAACAAGGTCATAGACAACCTTTCACTGCAGTTAAGATCCTTTCGATTGCTGCAAAATAATTCTTTTTTAGGAGGAAAATAAAATGTGGTTTTTAAGTTTATTTGCTCATAAAAAGGGTGGCGGTAGCACGAAGAACGGTCGCGACAGTCAGGCGAAACGTCTGGGCGTTAAGCGCGTTGACGGCCAAGCTGTGCTTGCAGGCAACATCCTTGTTAGACAAAGAGGTACCAAATTCCACCCCGGTAACAACGTAGGCATCGGTAGCGACGATACGCTGTTTGCTATGATTGACGGGAAAGTGAAATTTGAAGTAGCGAAAAAAGGCAAAAAACAAGTTAGCGTTTATGCGGACTAAGTAAAAGTAAAGGCGGTGGGCGAAAAGCCCGCCGCTTTTTTTCGGCGGTTTATAAGCGGCGCAAATACTACGTCAGCCTTCGCCGTATAGAACGTCGAATACGATAAGTATACTTCCGTCCTATACGGCTTGGACTTTCTTGTCTTGCTTGCTTCTAACCCGCCTTATTTTCGGGGCGTTTTTGTATTTTTTCGACGGTTTTTACAATGTTTTTTACAATTTGATATTGACAAGATTATAATTATTATGTTAAAATGAAACATGACTTTTATTTTTTACGCGCGCCCACGCGTAAAAAAATCAAAAAATAAATAAGGAGAACAATAATGGCAAAATCTAAAAAACTCGGTTTACAAGCGATTTTGTGCGCCGTAGCCCTTTGCTTCGTAACTTGCTTTGCCGTTTCTTTGCCCGCACGCGCGGCTGAAACGGGAAAACAAATGCTTAGCGAAGCGGCAATGACCATTTCGTCCGCAACCCTTGCAGATAACGGCTGGGGAACGTGGGCAAACAGTGGGGACGGCGCAGTAGTCGATACCACCCAAAACTACGGTTCAGACGGAACCTATTCCATTAAAATTTCTTCCGCAGAACGTAACAATATAAATACGTATATTTACGCGGAAAACCTTACGGTTGGTAAAATTTACACCTTCTCGTTTGCAATGAAAACCGAAGGCGTATTCCACTACGGTGGGGATACGGGTGCGTATCTTGATTTTGGCCAACGCCCCAAGAGCACAGGTACGTATGCCAAAGAAGCTATGTTGGGTTACGTTTCTTCCCCCGCTACCGGTCAATATAAGGAAATTGGGGATAACGATTGGAAAGTATTCACCAAAGAATTCGTGGCAACGGATAGCAGATACTACATTTGCGGTCGCCTTTGGGGTGGCTACGGTACGGTTTGGTACGATAACTTCTCGTTAATTGAACAACCCGAACCCGAAGAAAACGTAGAAGGCACGGAAAAGATGCTTAGCGCAACCCGTACCATTTCTTCCGCAACCCTTTCGGAAAACAACTGGGCGGATTGGCCCAGCGGTACCACGGTTGTAGATACCACCACCAATTATGGTAACGACGGTACCTATTCTTTGAAACTTTCTTCCGAAACGCGCACCAACATGAACGTTGGCACGTACGTAGAAAATATGGTTGTTGGTAAATCCTACAAATTCTCGGTTGCGATTAAAACCGAAGGCGTATGGAACCACAGCGGTGGCACGGGCGCATATTTTGATTTTGGTCAAAGACCTAAGAGCACGGGCACCTATAAGGAAGAATATAGTTTAGGTTACGAATCCTCCCCCCCAACCGGTCAGTTTGCGGAAATTGGCGATCACGATTGGAAAGTGTTCAGCCAAGAATTCGTAGCAACGGATACCAGATATTATTTCTGCGCTCGCCTTTGGGGTGCGTACGGTACGGTTTGGTTCGATAACTTCTCTTTAATTGAATACGAAGGGCCTTCCTATAACACCAACTTTACGGACGGTGCGGTAGCAAGCCAAGCTTCTTTCGAAAGCATTTGGAATAAGGGTTGGCACGCAACGGGAACCACCCACTCCTTCTCCACCGAATCGCACACGGCGGACGGCACGGGTTCCCTCTATATTAAAAACGTAGAAAGCGCAACTTCTTCTTCCACCGCAACCCAAGTAACCTTGGTAAAGGATGCAAAGTATAAAATTTCCGGGTGGATTAAGTACGCAAACCTTACCGTAACCACCAACAACGGTAACGGTGGCCCTTGGTTTACCTTTGGGGAAGTACACGGCGGTAGCTTTGGTGCAATCAGTAACAAATCCGCGCCTGCCAATATGGATTGGACGTACTTTGAAAAATATTACACCGCGCCCGAAACCACCACCTACACCTTTGGTTGCCGCTTATGGGGTAGCTACGGGGAAGCGTGGTTCGACGATATGAAGATCGAACTGGTAGAAAAGGTTGACCCCGAAATTACCAAGCACTGGGTAGCGGAAGACGTAATCACCCCCCCCACGGATG
>JAZUCI010000121.1:0-9331 GCA_045639045.1 Christensenellaceae bacterium | reverse complement strand
ATGATTATCATCACCATGTGTATGATTGATATGTTCGATACCATGGGTACCATCGTGGGTTGCTGCGGCGGTAACAGAATCCTTTCGGATGAAAACGATAAGCCCCACAACTACGGCAAAATTATGCTGTGCGACGCAGTTGCAACTTGCGCGGGCGCAATGCTTGGTACCTCCACCGTTACCACGTTCGTGGAATCGGGCGCAGGCGTTTCCGCCGGCGGTAGAACGGGTCTTACCGCGCTTGTAGTTGCAGGCTTCTTCTTCCTGGCTATGTTTGCAATGCCTTTATTTGCAACCATCCCCGGCGCCGCAACTTCCGCTGCGCTTATCTACGTAGGCGTACTGATGATGAAAAACAACATTAAGAACGTAGATTTCGGCGATCCTATCGCTGCAACCTCCGCTTTCCTTACCATCGTAATTATGGTTCTTGGCTACTCCATTACCGACGGTATCGGTATCGGTATGCTGTCCTTCGTAATTATGTCCGCGATTGCTTATCTTGTAGAATTGATTAAGTACGCAATCACCAAGCAAAACAAGCCCGAATGGAAGGTTTCCATCGTTGCGCTGATTATTACCGTTTTGTTTGCGTTGTACTTCTTCATGCCCACTAAATTCTAATTTTGGGAAAAGAATAAATAAAAGGCGCATCCCGTTTGGGATGCGCTTTTTTTTAGTTTCGTTTATTCTTCGATGAGTTCTTCGTAGTTTTCGGGTAGCCCGTTTTTACGGAATTTTTTAATTAAGCGGAAGGTTTCTTTTTCCCCTTTCACCGCAAGGTGGCGCAAAAGATACTCGATTTTGTTTGAGGTATGCGGGGCAATGTTTCTTCTCGGTTTTCCGCGCAAAAAATAATTTAGGGGGTAACTATCATCGTACTTTTTTCCCCCGTAAATTTTGCTTGCCGCCACGCGGTCGCAAAACATTTCCACGATGTATTTATCGGGCATTTCCACGGGGCTCATTTTTTTGGTTTCGGGGTGGTAGTCCGTCCAATATTCAAAGTGGTGGCGGTTGCGCCCCTTATGGTGCATCCACGCCTTGCTATATCCGTAGGTTTCGCGCTCCACCTCGTTTGGGCTACGCGTTCCTTCCGCGTACTTTGCCCCGGGGATAAATTCGGTTAGGGAATATTTGGAAAGGTCATGCTTTAACCCTTGCCAAAAGATGCCCGCCTTAAAGCAATGCCAAATTACCTTTCTGCGATGCCTGTTTATGGTGCGTAAATGCTTAAAAAAGTGTCCCATATCAGTTTCCTTTTGTAATTTGAAAGGGGGATTTTATCGCGTATTCCACGCATTTTTTTGCTGTTTCGGCTTGTTCTTCGGTTACCCCTTGGGGCAGGAAGGAAACTGTATCCAAGCTTTGCCCCGTAAGCGTGGCAAAGAAGGTTAATGCTGCCAAATACCGCCCTAAATCAAGGGAAAGGTGGAAGCCGTCCCTTGTAAGGTTGTCCCCAAACGTTTCACGCGCGTTTTGTACGGCGGTGCCGTTGGGAATGATTCCCGTAAAGCGGGGTTCGGTAAGAACTTTATTTTTTACGGCAGAAAGAATGCTTTCGTACATTTGGGCTTGATCGTTTGCGTAATAACGGGGAAACGCCCAATGGTTGGAATTCTTTTGGTACGCCCACGTCATATGCCAATAAAATTTGGCGGTGGGGCAAAGGGCTTGTATTTCGGTAAGCAAAGGGGATAGCGCTGCGTACGATTCCGCCATTCCGCTATCGTGGCTGGCTTGTTGCAGGGTAATCACGTCCCACGCTTCGCTTTGCAAGGTTTGGGATATGTCGTTGTTTTCCGTTCTTACAAACCCTTCGCCTTGATTCAAATCGTAAAGATACGCGGGGGCGGTAGCGCGTAAATTGTTTAAGTGCGTATCCAAATTGCAACCGCCAATCACCAAATTTCCAATCAAAACGTCCTGCCCAGCGGATTGCGCAATTTCGCTTAAATACGCCGTTGCGTCTTCCGAAAAACTGTTTCCAATGCATAAAATTTTTAACATATACTTTTCTCCTTTAACCGTTGTTTTCGTCCGTCCAAACGGCGGGTAGGGTGGGGCGGATATCTTCAAAAATCACGTTATCCGCAACCTTTTTAGCGTGGCGGTATACTTCCTCGGTTTTTACCGTCCAGCAAAGCAGGGGCTTGTTTTTCTTCCGCGCAAGGCGGTAGGGAAGGTTTTTTTCATTATAACTAATGAAATGCGGCTTGGAAAGGAAATTTAAGGTCATCCTTTTAAGTAGCGTCCGCTTCAAAAATCCAAAGTTTTGGTCGTCAAAAAAGGAAGAAAGTTGCCCGCGTAGCATTTCTGGGGCGCATTTTTTCACCCGTCGCAAAATAAAGGGGTCGAAGGATTGCAACGCGTACGCGCCTTCGTAGGTTTTTAGCCGATTGCACACCGCTTCCTCTAATCCCTTTTCGCCGTTGCTTTTCAGTTCAATCAAAAGGGGAACTTTGCCACCGATTAACGTAAGCATCTCGTCAAACGTGGGGATTTTTTCTTGCGAATTTGCCAAAGTTAATTCTGCAAGTTCCGCGTAAGTTTTTTCTTTGATATTTCCTTCCGCGCCCGTCATGCGGGTAAGCGTATCGTCGTGAAAGGCAACCAAAACCCCGTCGCTAGTCAAATGCAAATCCGTTTCCACCGCGTAACCCGCTTCCATTGCCAAACGGAAGGCGGTTAGCGAATTTTCGGGAATATCCCCACCGTGTAGCCCCCTGTGGGCCACGGGAAGGGTGTATAGCCAATGGTCAGTAGGTAATTTTTCCATAAAACCCCCAAAAAATCAAGATTTTTTCAATTATCATTATACTACCTTTTCAAAGCGTTTGCAATCTTTCTGAAAATAAAGTATAATATTCTTTGAAAAAAGTTAGTAACTTCGTAGGAGATAGCCTTATGCGAACCCCCAACCAAAATATCCGCAACTTTTGTATCATAGCGCATATTGACCACGGTAAAAGCACCATTGCAGACCGTATGATGGAATTAACCGGCCAAGTTTCTTCCCGCGAGATGGAAGATCAGCTTTTGGATTCCATGGATATTGAACGCGAACGCGGTATTACCATAAAACTTACCCCCGTGCGTATGTTCTATACGGCAAAGGACGGGCAAGAATACGTATTTAACCTAATCGATACCCCCGGCCACGTGGACTTTACGTACGAGGTAAGCCGTTCGCTTGCCGCTTGCGAAGGCGCGGTTTTGGTGGTGGATGCTTCCCAAGGGGTAGAAGCGCAAACGCTTGCCAACGTATACCTTGCGCTGGATAACGACCTAGAAATCGTTCCCGTATTGAATAAAATCGACTTGCCTTCCGCCCGCCCGGACGAAGTGTGCAAGGAAATTGAGGACGATATCGGTTTGGACTGTTCGGACGCGCCCCGCGTTTCTGCTAAGGACGGCACGAATATCGGGGATATTTTAGAAAAAATCGTAACCGCGATGCCCGCCCCCAAGGGGGATTTGGACGCGCCCTTAAAAGCGTTGATTTTCGACTCCTTCTACGATAACTACAAGGGCGTTATCTGCTTTATCCGCGTAAAGGACGGGGTAATCAAGGCGGGGGACGTAATTAAAACCTTCCAATCCACCAAAACCTTTGAAGTAACCGAAGTTGGGGTATTCGCCCCCAAAATGCAACCCAAAGCGGAACTTACCGCAGGGGAAGTTGGCTACGTTGCCGCAAGCATCAAAAGCGTGCAAGATACCGCCGTGGGGGATACGATTACCACGGTGGAAAACCCCGCGCCTGCGCCCTTGCCCGGCTACCAAAAGGTACAACCCGTAGTGTTCTCTGGCGTGTTCCCTTTGGACGGCAGTAAGTTTAACGACTTAAAGGAAGCGCTGATGAAATTGCAGTTAAACGACGCGGCGCTAACCTTCGAACCGGATAATTCGGTGGCGCGTGGTTTTGGTTTCCGTTGCGGTTTCCTTGGGCTTTTGCATATGGAAATTATCCAAGAACGCTTGGAACGGGAATTTGATTTGGATATCATTACCACCGCCCCCGGCGTATCCTACTACGTGCATAAAACGGACGGGCAAGTGATTACCGTAAACAATCCTTCGCATATGCCCCCCGTATCCGAAATTGATTATACCGAAGAGCCCATCGTAAAGGCAAGCATCTATTCCCCCCCCGAATACCTTGGGGCGATTATGGAACTTTGCAAGGAAAAGCGCGGGGTATATTTGGATATGACCTACCTAGATAACCGCCGCGTGCGCCTTACCTACGATTTACCCTTGAACGAAATCATCTACGACTTTTTCGACGGGTTAAAATCCCGTACCCGCGGTTACGCAAGCTTTGACTACGAACTTGCGCGCTACGAAGAAAGCACGCTTGTTAAATTAGATATGATGCTGAACGGCGATCCTTGCGACGCGCTTTCCACCATCGTGCACGAATCCCGCGCCTATACTCGCGGTAGGGAAATGGCCGAACGGCTAAAAGAAGTCATTCCCCGCCAAATGTTTGAAGTCCCCATTCAGGCGGCGGTTGGCGGTAAAGTCATTGCGCGCGAAACGGTAAAAGCAATGCGTAAGGACGTACTTGCCAAGTGTTACGGCGGGGATATCAGCCGTAAGCGTAAGCTGTTGGAAAAGCAAAAGGAAGGGAAAAAGAAGATGCGCCAGCTGGGTACCGTGCAAGTGCCTTCCGAAGCGTTTATTTCCATCCTCAAAACCGAAAATTAAGGGGGCAGTATGGCAGGTATTTACGTACACGTTCCCTTTTGCAAGCATAAATGCACCTACTGCGATTTCGTGTCCTTCCCCGGCAGGGAAGGGGAAGTGCAAGGGTATTTTGAAAACCTGTTTAAGGAAATCGTTTACCGCGCCCCCGCGCATAAAAACGATACCTTTGATACGGTGTACTTTGGCGGCGGAACGCCTTCTTACGTGGAAGCGCTGCTTATCACCGCAACCCTTACCCTAATTAAGCAAAATTACCGCGTGAGTAAGGACGCGGAAATCACCTTGGAAATGAACCCCGGCACGGTAACCAAGGATAAAATTGCGGCGTACAAGCGCGCGGGGTTTAACCGCTTTTCGCTTGGCTTACAAACCGCCAACGATCAGGAACTGTTGCGCTTAAACCGCATCCATACCAAAAAGGAATTTTGCGAAGCGGCAACCCTTTTAAACGGGGAAAATTTTAGCGTGGATATTATGGTTGGGCTGCACGGCCAAACCAATGCGGACGTAGAAGAAAGTTTACGCGTTGCGCTAAATTACGGCGCAAGCCACGTATCCGTTTACGCCCTAACCCCCGTGGACGGCACCCCCCTTTACACCGATTACTTAAACGGCGAACTGCCCGATAGCGATGAAACTGCGGATTTATACGATACCGCCGTGGCGTACCTAAAAAGTAGGGGATTATACCGCTACGAAATCAGTAACTTTGCCTTAAAAGGCAAAGAATCCCGCCATAACCTCAATTATTGGCAGCGCGGGGAATACCTTGGCTTTGGCATTGCGGCGCACTCTTTTTACGGTGGGGAACGCTTTTCCAACACCGAAAGTTTAACCGAATACGGTATGTGTATCGCGCGTGAAAAATCCCCCGTGGTGTTTCGCGAAAAGCTTACCGAAACCGAAGCGGAAGAAGAATTTATTATGCTTGCCTTCCGCACCGAACAAGGCTTTTTAAAGGCGGAATACGAAAAACTGTTCGGCGCGCCTTTTACCACCAGATACGCGGAAAAACTGCGTAGGCTTGGTAAATATTTGGAAGCGGAAGGGGATCGCGTAAAAATGAAGGAAGAATATTTTTACGTGCAGGACGGCATCGTTGCCGAGCTTTTGGCGTAAATCTAAAACGGAAAAGGCGGAAAGGGAAATCCTTTCCGCCTTCGTTATGTAAGAAAAAGGATTACCGCAAGGAGAAAACGGTAAAACCCCTTTTCGGCAATTTACCGCCCGTTTTTTTGGGCAAGGAAAGGTATAGTTCGTTTAAGGTGTCTAAATGCAGTTGCTCGTCAAGGATAATTCGGGTAATGAAAGCGGAAACCGCTTCGTTTTTCAAGCGTTTTTGCATGCCCTTATATTGCGCGATTGCTTGCATTTCCCCCGAAATACTGTCAAGCAGCATTTGTTGGGGTTTTTTATGGTAGGGCAGTTCGCGCGCGGTATAAAAACGCGTAAACTTCGGGGGATTTTCCGTATATACGGGGTCTACGCCAAGGCGCAGTAACGCCTGCCCCAAAAGGCGGAAATGTCCCATTTCGCAAAGGGCGATTTCGGATAGCGTTTCCGCGTGTTTGGTTAAGCCTTCTTTTTCAAAATAAAAGGCGCAATACACGTAAGAAAGCAGGGCGGAAAGTTCCCCGTGCAGGGAAGCGTAAGCGGGGGCAATTACGCGCGCGGCGGTTAAATCCGCGCAAAAATCACTTACCGAAGGATAGGGCAAATTTACGCGTAAACCTTTCATAAACACCTCGCTAAAGCGCGTTCTAAAATATGGTATGCGCAGAAAAGAAAACGCGTTCCGCCGTAGGCGGAAGGAAAACGGGAAAGGGCAAACCCCTTGCATAAAAAATGAAATAAATTTTACAAAAAGTGAAAAAACCCTTCGCCTACGCGCGCAAAACGGTTGCTTTCTTTTTTCCGTTTTGGTATAATTGCATCAGTATTACTTTTTGGGGGCAAACATGAAAGACCTTTTGCAAAAAAAAGGATTATACGTCCTAATATACGTGGCGCTTGCCGTGTTCTTGGAAATGATGACCTTTATTTCCATGAAGTTAGGTGTCGCGCCCAAATATTTTTTGTTGGATCTTTCCATTATTTTAATGATTGCCACCATCATTTTCGTAATTCCTTCCTTTACGGCAGAAGCAATCCTTATCGTATTTTTACTGCTTTTGCAGTTCATTTTATCCTTTTTAAACTATACGCTGAACACCATTCAGGTAGGTAGCGTGTTTAAGCTGGAAATGCTTGGGCTTGCCAACGAAGCGGCAGGCGCGTTCACCAGCGAGTTTATGGACTGGGGATTTTTCTTTTTACTGCTTGCGGTTCCCGCCGTGGCGGTGGCGTTGCTTATTTTACTGAAAAAATACCGCGTTCCCTATAACGGCGCGCACAACTTAATTTTTATGTTGGTATTTACCTTCGCTTGTATGAGCTTGGGTACTTCCGCAATGTACAACCTAACCGTAAAAAATTTGTACACGCCCAAAGATACCAACGATCCCCTTTACCGCTTAACCAGCGATAAATACCTATACGATACCTTCGTTTTAAAGGAAAACGCGTTCAAAAAATTCGGCACGTTTGCTTTCTACTACGTTTCGGTGGATAAAATTATCGCGGCAAAAATGCGCGGTTCCGCCCCTGCGGAAGAAGAAGCGGAAGCGCCCACGGACGAACTTGCCAAATATTTCATTTCCCAACCCATGAGCACGGGATCTAAATATTCGGGCATTTTGAAAGGGCAAAACGTAATTACCATTATGGTGGAATCGGGCGAATGGTACGCGATAGACGAAAACTTTACCCCCACGTTATACGCCTTGATGAATCAAGGCTATAAAAACGAACAGTACTACTCTCGGGATAAGACGAACCATAGCGAAGCCATCGCCATTTTGGGCTCGTACCCCGTGGAAACGCCCTTTACCAGCAACTATACTTCTAACGATACGCTTCTTGGAAACACCCTTTCCTTTACCCTGCCTTCGGTATTAAAAGCGGATGGATACACCACCACGTACTTGCACAGTAACTGGGGTTCGTACTACGGCAGAAAGGATACCCATAAGGTTTACGGGTTTGAAAACTTCTACGCGCTTGAAGATATGAATTTGGAATCTTCCACCGAAAAGGGTAAAGATTTCTACGATTTTGAATTGGATAGCGAACTGTTCGGCAAAAACTTGGATAAAATCGCGCCTACGGACGGCAAGCCTTTCTATTCCTTCATCACCACCTTGGTTACCCACGGGCATTACGAGGAATTGATTGCTTACGGCGATTACGCGAACTATTTAACCGAAGAACAAAAGGCTGAACGCGCCGCAAAATATATGGTAGAGGGGTTAGAGCCTTACTACGAACAAATTACCCAAGCGTATTTCAAGCAAAAGTTTAAGGAAGAATTGATGGTAAACGGTTTGCTTGATGAAAACGGCAAGGTGCCCCCCGGAAGGGATGGGGATATTTATACCCGTTACCTTCGTTATAAGCGCTACCAAGCGGGGATGATGGATTTAGACCGCGGCGTTGCCCTTTTACTTGATCACTTGCAAGAAAACGGCTTGCTGGAAAACACTACGATTATTTTGTACGGCGACCATAACGCGTACTACAACGGGCAAAACTACTTTATGAAAGGGATTCCCGACGGGCAATATTCCGTCCCCGATTCCTACCGCGTTTTATTCGGTATGTATTCGGGTAAAAGCCCCTTAAATATTCCCGCAACGGGCTTTACGCACGCGGGGGACGAATCCTTCCCCTTAACCCGTTTAACAAACACCACGCGCTGCACTACCACCTTTGATATCGTGCCCACCACGCTGGATTTAATGGGGTATACCTTTAACCGCGGTTTGTATATGGGCAGCAGTATGTTCTCGCATATGCCGGATATCACGTTCGTTTCGCGCGAAGGGGGTATTTTAAGCGATAAATACTTCTCGCTAGACGGTATGGAGATGCTGTACGGGGACGCTACGAACGCCCAAGCGGTAAACGAATTCCAAATGGGGATTATCAAATATCTTGCCAAGCAAGAACAGTTTGAACTGATGTATAAGTACGATTTCTTTAAGAATAGCGACGTATCAAAGCTTGTATATCAACGATAATAAGAAAAAGAAAACTGCTTTACTGCGTCACTCTTAGGGATTTTAATTAAATAATTTATTAAACTCGACTTTTGATAAGTCGAGTTTTCTTTTATCCACGCATAATCACTTGAATTAAGCTGGCTTTTTTGATATAATAAACACACCTAAAATCAAGAATTTGACGGAGTGTATAATGAGCAAAAAATTAACCGAAATGAGTTTAGAAGAACTGTGGCAGTTGTTTCCTATCATTTTAACAGAACATCAAGAGTGTTGGAAAGAATGGTATTTGGAAGAAGAAACCCTGTTAAAGAAAGTTCTTCCAAAAGTCCAAAGGATAAGTAATATAGGAAGTACCGCGATTTCTTCCATTTGGGCAAAGCCTATTGTTGATATTCTCGTGGAAGTTCACAAGGAAAGCAACTTGTTTGATTATAAAGATTTGATTACAAACAACGGCTATATTTGTATGTCGCAAAGCGAAGATAGAATTTCTTTTAATAAAGGATATACCGAAA
>JAZUCI010000120.1:0-16327 GCA_045639045.1 Christensenellaceae bacterium | reverse complement strand
AGCCCTAGCCCTATGGGCAATGCAAAAGGCGGAATACTTACTTTCCGCACTAAATGAAAACCCCCAAATCGCCACCGCGCTAAAGCAAAGATTACAAGCGTACGCGTGGAAGGAAACGGATAAAAAACAGGTAATTGCCATCCGCTATATGGCAACGGGCAACGTAACCGAAGGGGAGTATCAAACGCTAATAAAAGGGGGAGCGAACGGGCTATCCACCTTTACCGCGTATTATATTTTAAAAGCGATTGCAAGCAAAAATCCCCAAACGGCAACGCAAATAATGAAGGAATATTACGGCGGTATGCTATCCCTTGGCGCAACCGCGTTTTGGGAAGATTTTAACGTGGAATGGATGGTAAATTCCGCCCCAATCACCCGCCTACCGAAAAGGGGGGAAAAGGACGTGCACGGGGATCACGGCGCGTTTTGCTACCAAGGCTTCCGCCACAGCTTGTGCCACGGCTGGTCCGCCGGGGTAATCAAATTCATCAAAGAATACTGTTCTTAATAAAAAACGTAACGGCGGCGCAGAATTTTCTTGCGCCGCCACTATTTTTATAAAAATGCACACATTTGCATACGTATTCACTATTATGCATTGCGTAGCGTTATAAACAAAAATTTTGTATTATTATTTGAAAAAAAGTATGTATTTTGTGGCGAATATGGTTGAAAAATACTAGATAATGTGGTATAATCACCATCATAAGGAGATTTTTTTATGACGGAAAAGAGATACGATGCTGGTGATATTGAGATTTTAGAGGGGTTAGAAGCAGTACGCGTTCGCCCCGGTATGTATATCGGCTCTACGGGAAAAACGGGCTTGCACCATATCTTATGGGAAATCGTGGATAACGCGGTGGACGAAGCCGCCAACGGCTTTGCAACCGAAATTCGCGTTGGGCTTCATAAGGACGGCAGCGCTTCGGTAGAAGATAACGGGCGCGGGATTCCCACGGATATTCACCCCAAAATGAAAATTTCGGGGGTAGAAGTGGTATTCACTCAACTTCACGCAGGCGGTAAGTTCGATAACCATAATTATAGTTATTCGGGTGGCTTACACGGGGTAGGCGCTTCGGTAACCAACGCGCTTTCCGAATGGCTGAAGGTGGAAGTATACCGCGGCACGGTGTACCGTATGGAATTCCACAGCTATTACGATGCGGAAACCAAAAAATATCATTCGGGTAAACCCATTGCGCCCCTTACCAACACGCGTAAAAAGACGGATAAAAAGGGAACCTACGTTTGCTTTAAGCCGGATGCCGCGGTGTTTGAAACTACCCGTTTTGATTTTGAGGTGGTTTCCCGCCACTTAAAGGAAGTCGCTTTCCTTAACAAAGGCTTAAAACTGACGTTAATTGACGAACGCGGTGAAGCGCCCCAAACGGTGGAATACTGCTACGAAGGGGGTATCCGCGATTTCGTTTTGGATATCAATAAGGAAAAAACCAAACTGTTCCCCACGCCCATTTATTGCAGCGGGGAAGTGGACGGCATCAAAATTGAATTTGCCATTCAATATACGGATGCGTATACGGATACCATTATTTCTTATGTAAACAACATTCCCACGCCCGAAGGCGGTATGCACGAGGTAGGCTTTAAGGCAGGTTTAACCAAGGTTTTAAACGATTACGCCCGTAAGGAAAAAATCTTAAAGGAAAAGGATGAAAACTTCCTTGGGGAAGACTTCCGCGAAGGGATTACCGCCATCGTTTCCATCAAGATGAAAAACGTGCAGTTTGAAGGGCAAACCAAAACCAAGCTCGGCAACCCCGAAGCGCGCCCCGCAACCGAATCCTTTACCGTTGCTTCCTTGCAAAACTTTGCGGCGGAACGTGGCAGCGGCGTGGTAATGGAAGCCATTATGAAAAAAGCGCAAGGCGCGGCGAAAGCCCGCTTGGCTGCGAAAAACGCAAAAGAACTTTCGCGCAGTAAAAACGCCATTGAAAGTATCAATACTTTAGGAAAACTTGCTTCTTGCCGCGGGAAAAAGCCCGAACAAAACGAACTGTTTATCGTGGAAGGGGATTCCGCAGGGGGTAGCGCAAAGCAAGGTCGCGATAGCTTGTTCCAAGCCATTTTACCCTTGCGCGGTAAACCCTTAAACGTGGAAAAAAAGCGTATCAACCAAGTGTTGGAAAACGAAGAATTGCGCACGCTAATCAGCGCGCTTGGTACGCATATTGCGGAAGACTTTGATATTGAAAAATTAAAGTATCACAAAATTATTATTTTGGCGGATGCCGATCAGGACGGCGCGCATATTCGTTCCATCCTGCTTACCTTCTTCTACCGCTATATGAAGCCTTTGCTTGCCGCAGGTCACGTTTATATCGGTATGCCCCCCCTTTACAAAGTGTATAAAAAGGATCGCGTGGAATACGCGTACGACGATAAGGAACTGCAATCCAAAATTGAACTGGTTGGGCGCGGATACCAAATTCAACGCTACAAGGGGCTTGGGGAAATGAACCCCAAACAACTTTGGGAAACCACTATGGACCCCGAAACCCGCAGTTTAATGCGCGTTAGCGTGGAGGACGGGGCAAGAAGCGAAGAACTGATTTCCACCCTTTTAGGGGATAATATCGTGCTTCGCAAACAGTATATTTCCGAACACGCCAACTTTAATAAAGTGGACGAGTTTATTAAGCTGAAAAAGTAACCGACAAGGAGGAAGAGTATGGAAAACACAGCAACGAAAGGAATCATTGTCGGTAGCTTGGAAGATATATTACACACCTCCATGATGCCCTATGCAGAGCACGTTATTTTGGAACGCGCCCTTCCCAGGGTAGAGGACGGCTTAAAGCCCGTACAAAGAAGAATTTTATATACCATGTATAACGAACTGGGCTTAACCCCCGAAAAACCGTACGTGAAAAGCGCGCGTATCGTAGGGGATTGCTTGGGTAAATTCCACCCCCACGGGGATACTTCGGTATACGAAGCGATGGTTCGTATGGCGCAGTCGTGGAATGCGCGGGAGCCGTTGGTGGACGGGCAAGGGAACTTCGGTTCTCCCGACGGGGATTCGCCCGCAGCAATGCGTTATACCGAAGCAAAGATGAAGCCTATCGCCTTGCAAATGCTTCGCGATATTGAAAAGGACACGGTAACCTTTTCTTTTAACTACGACGATAAACAGTTAGAACCCGATATGCTCCCCAGCCGTTATCCCAACTTGCTTGTAAACGGCAGTAGCGGGATTGCCGTTGGGCTTGCAACTAACATCCCCCCCCATAACTTGGCTGAAGTAATCGACGGGGTTTGCGCGTATATCGATCGCCCCAAGATCACCTTAAAGGATATGATGAAGCACATCCCCGGCCCCGACTTCCCAACTGCGGGCTATTTAATCGGTGGGGAAGAACTTGTTCAAGCGTACGAAACGGGGCGCGGCAAGGTTACCATGCGCGCTAACTATAAAATTGAAAAGGGCGCGAACGGGAAAAACTCCATCGTCTTTACCGAATTGCCTTACCAAGTAAACAAAAGCAACTTGGTTAAGCGCATTTCGGATTTGAATGAAGAAAAGAAAGCCTCCTTGGTAGGAATTCAGGATATCGCGGATGAATCCGACCGTTTGAACGGCGTTCGCGTAGTTATCAAACTGAAAAAGGACGTAAAACCCGAAGCGGTAGTTGCGGATTTGTTCAAGTACACCGATTTGGAATGTACTTTCGGTATCAATATGGTAGCCATTGCGGACGGCAAACCCCAACAGCTTGGCTTACTTCCCATCATCGGTCACTACGTGGAATTCCAAAGAAAGGTAGTGCTTCGCCGTTCCAAATTCGATTTGGATAAAGCGAAAAAGCGTTGCCATATTTTGGAAGGCTTGGTAATTGCTTGCAATAACATTGACGAAGTAATTCGCATTATTAGAAAAGCGGAAGATACCGCTGCGGCGCGCGCGAAGTTGAGGGAGCGTTTCACCCTTTCGGAAGAGCAGGCGCAAGCAATTTTGGATTTGAAACTGTACCGCATCAACAAGTTGGAAGTTTATAATCTGCAAAACGAGCTGGAAGAACTGAAAAAACGCATTGCGGAACTTACCGAAATCGTAACCCACAAAGAATTGCAAATGGCAATCGTGAAAAAAGAACTGTTAGAAGTGAAAAAGCAGTTTAAGGACGAACGCCGTACCAAAATCGTGGGCATGAAGGAAAAAATTCGTACCGAAGTGCAGGAAGAAGAGCCCGAAAAGGAAAACTTCGTGGTTGCCTTAACCGCGCTTGGCGGTGTGAAGAAGATGACCGAACGCGTGTACGGAAACGCAAAAAAGAACGTTAGCGAATCCACCACCCTTTCGGAATTATTCCGTTCGGTGGTACGCGTGCAAACGGGGGATACCGTGCTTTGCTTTACCGATCGCGGCAACTGTTACAAGATTCCTTTGGAATCTTTGCCCGACGAACGGTATAAATCCAAGGGTACCGCGTTCAAAGCTTTGGTAAAACCCGAAGCGGGCGAAAAACCGTTAGCGCTTTTTGCCGTTAACGAAGGCAAAATGCCCCGCGGCAGCTTATTGTTCTATACCCGCCTTGGTAGAATTAAGGCTTCCTTATGGGAAGAATACGCCGTACAAAAGCAATCCTTCCAAGCGGTAAAACTGAACGAAGGGGATAGCGTAATTGCGGTGGAAGAAGACCGCGCGAATACCACCCTTCTATTCGTAACCGCAAGGGGTATGTGCTTAAACGCAACCAAGGCAGACCTTCCCTTGCAGGGTAGAATTGCAACGGGCGTGGGCGGTGTTCAAGTGGACCGCGGCGATATGGTCGTTTACGCTTCTCAAATTGGGGCGGAAGGCGAAGTGGTCGTCGTTACCACCGAAGGCGCGTTCAAGCGCGTAGCCGTATCGGATATCGACGCGATTGCCCGCAACCGTAAGGGCGTAAAAATTGCGGATTTAACGGATGATGAAGATGAAATTTTGTTCATTTCGTACGTAACTGCTCCTTACGAAATTGCCGTTGAAGATATGACGGGGGAAATTTTCGGACTCTCTACCGAAGATATCTCCATTGAAAAACGCACTTCCAAGGGAAAAGCATTGAAAAACGTACGTGGATTAGAAATTAAAGATTGCTATCCCGTTCTAACGTTAGGTAAGAAATAAATAAAAAAAGGAATACCGCTACGGAAAAATGCTCCGTAGCGGTTTTTTTGCGCCCAAACCGCATATAATCGTAAAAAAAGATAGGTGGCGCAAGATATGGTTTGGCTTTTATTACTTTTGGGGCTGGTACAAGGGATTACCGAATTTTTACCCGTTTCTTCCAGCGGTCATTTAACCTTACTTTCGGGGTTGTTTGGTAAGTTAACGGAAGCCCAAACGCTTTCCGCCGAACTTGCCGTACACGTGGGCAGCAGTTTTGCGGTTATCCTAATTTATCGTAAAAAAATACTTTCTATGTTCCAAAAAGGGAATAGAAAATATATCGTTTACCTAATTTTGGCAAGTATTCCCGCAAGTGTTGTGGGGGTAGCGTTTCACACGCAAATCGAACGCCTTTTTGGGGGCGGTAGCGTAGGCTTTGGCTTTTTGGCAACCGCAGTTTTACTGTTTATTACGCAAAAAACGGCGCAATCGCAAAAGGGTGGGGAACTATCCCTAAAAACCGCCCTTGGTATGGGGCTGATGCAAGCGGTTGCGGTAATCCCCGGGCTATCCAGAAGCGGCAGTACGGTGTTCGGGGGTACTTTATCGGGTGGGAGCAGGGAAGAAGTTGCGGATTTTTCCTTTTTAATGAGCGTCCCCGTTATTTTAGGCGGCGCGGCGTATCAATGCCTATTTCACGGGGGCGGCGGTTTATCCTTGCCCGTGCTTGGCTTGGGTGCGATTTCCGCCTTCCTAGCTTCGTTATTCGCGCTTAAAATTATGAAGAAAGTTATCGCGCGTGCGCGCTACACGGGTTTTATCGTGTATTTAACCGCGCTGGGAATCGCCACTTTGCTATTTCGATTCTCCTTTTAATAGCACTTCCGTTCGGTGTTGCATAAGATGGAATAAGAGGTGCTTATGGAATCTTTCTTCGGTACGGACGGAATCCGCGGCGTATACGGAAAAACACTTTCGCCACGGCTTTTTTACGCGGTGGGCAAGGCGCTTGCCCATATCAAGCAAGGCTGTAAAATCGTAATAGGAAAAGACCCGCGCCCCAGCGGGGAAGTGTTAGAATCGGCGTTTTTAGCCGGTTTTTTTGCGCGTGGGGGAAGTGTAGGCAAATTGGGTGTTGCTCCCACCCCCGCAGTTTCTTATCTTACGCCCTATTACGGGGCGGACTTTGGGGTGGTGATCGGCGCATCGCACAATCCGTCCGAATATAACGGCATCAAAATTTTTGGCGCAGAGGGAAGAAAACTGACCAAAGCGCAGGAAAAGGAAATGGACGCGCAAATTCAAAAGGAATTGCGTAGCAAAACGGAAAGAAAAACGGGCGGGTATTTTCGCGCCTCCCTTACGCCCTATCTCAAATTTTTAAGCGAGGGTGAAAACTTAACCGGGATAAAGGTGGCGTTGGATACGGCAAACGGATCTACTTCGGATTTCGCTGCGCGCGCGTTTCGTTTGCGTGGCGCAACCGTAGTTGCGGCAAATCGTAAAGGAAGGGGAAAATCTATCAACTTCCGTTCGGGCGCAACCTATCCTTCCTTTATTTCGGCCTTTACGCGAAGGCAAGGCGCGGACGTCGGATTCGCGTTTGATGGGGATGGGGATCGCGTCCTTGTGTCCGACCGCTTCGGCAATCTTTACGATGGGGACGATTTACTGTATATCTTCGCGCGTGAAAATAAATACGATAGGGTGGTAGGAACTGTTTTAACTAATGCTGGGGTAGAACGCGCGTTACGGAAAAATGGAACTGTCGTCTTTCGCGCGCCCGTAGGGGATAGCAACGTTGCAAAAGTAATGCGCGAAACGGTTGCGCCTTTTGGTGCGGAAGGCGCGGGGCACGTGTTGTTTTCTTCCCTCCCTTCGGGGGACGGCGTGTATTCCGCCCTTCGTTTTGCCGAACTTTTTCGCGTGCGCGGTGACGCCCTTTTCCGTAGGGGGGAATACGCTAAACTGCCCAGCGCGGCAAAAAATCTTTCTTTGCCGTGCGAATATCAAAAAATAGAGGAGGCGGTTAAAAAGGAAGCGCAAAAAGATCCTTCCTTGCGTATCGTCGTGCGCCCGTCGGGAACGGAACCGCTGCTTCGTCTTTACGTAGAAGGGGAAAGCGAAAAGGCTTGCGAAAACTGTTTAGAACGCCTCGTTGCTTTTATCAAGGGGTAACCTATGTGTGGGATTTTTGGTTACGTAGGGTATAATTCCGCAACGAAAGAAATTATGCAAGGGTTAAGCGCGCTTACTTACCGCGGATACGATTCCGCAGGGGTAGCGGTGCAAAATAATAACCGAACGCAAATTAAAAAAGGGGTGGGCGCAATTTCGGAAATTACCGAAGCGGCAACCTTAAAGGGAAGCGTAGGCGTGGGGCATACCCGTTGGGCAACCCACGGTGGTGTTAGCGAACGAAACGCGCATCCTTTTACTTACGGCGGCTATACGGCGGTACATAACGGCATTATTGAAAATTACGCCCAACTTAAAAAAGAACTGATCCAAATGGGGTACGTTTTTCAGTCCGAAACGGATAGCGAAGTTATCGTAATGCTATTGCATTTCTACCGCGCGTTTCCCTTGCTTACCGCTTTAAGAAAAACTGCCGAACGGCTTACGGGCTCTTACGCCATCGTCGCCCTTTCGGATGCGGAAAAGGGAAAAATTGTTTGCGTTCGCAAAAATAGCCCCCTAATTATCGGCGTGGGTAAGGAAGAAACGTTTATCAGTAGCGACGTCCCCGCTCTCTACGGCAAAGCTTACGGATACACTCCCCTTGGGGAAGGGGATTTGGCTTTGGTTACGCGCAAAGGCGTTCACTTTTACCGTGGGGAAACGGAAATTTACCCCAGCATCCACCCCGTAAACGAAAGCGCAACGTGTAACGAAAAAAACGGATACGCCCACTTCATGCGTAAGGAGATTGAGGAAGTCCCTACCTCCGTTTCTAATACGTTCACCCTGTTAAAAGGGCAGGAAACCGCCCTAAAAGGCATTTTTTCGGGCGCGACGCGCGTTCTGTTGACGGGTTGCGGAACGGCGTATCACGCGGCGGTTTACGGCAAATATTTGCTTTCCCGCGCGTTACGATTGCCAACTAGCGCCGAGGTGGCTTCCGAATTAAGGTATTCGGGGGAAAAGGTGGAGGAGTCTTGCGTTTGTATTGCGGTTACGCAAAGTGGGGAAACGGCGGATACGCTGCGGCTACTGAAGGATTGGAAAGGGAAAGGGCACCGTCGGTTAATCGTAATTACCAACACCCCGCGTTCTTCGGTTACGGAGTATGCGGACGTTACCTTGCTAACGGGCGCAGGGGCGGAAATCGGGGTGGCGGCCACCAAAAGTTTTACGGCGCAACTTTTCGCGTTCACTTTCATAGCCCAAACGCTTACGGGTGGGCGCGCGGATTACCAAACGCTTCCCGAATTGCTTTCAAAAACGCTTTCGCTTGAAAAAAATACGCTTTCGATTGCTAAACGGATTCTTGGACAAAAGGCGGTGTTCTTTTTGGGAAGGGATTTGGATTTCCCTTTAGCGTTAGAAGGCAGTTTAAAATTAAAGGAAGTTTCCTATCTGTTTTCAGATGGCTACGCCGCGGGGGAACTAAAACACGGCACGCTTGCCCTAATTGAAAAGGGAACGCCTGTGATCGTGTGCCTAACCCAACCCCGCCTTGCCGAAAAAACTTTAAACGCCCTTCACGAAGTATCCTGTAGGGGCGCAAGCGTATATCTGATAACGCAGTACGAAAAGTACGCGGAAGCGCCCGGTGTGCAGGAATCCTTACTGCTACCAAAATGTTCACCCCGCCTTGCTCCCATACTTTTATCCGTGCCTTTGCAGTTTTTGGCGTATCATACGGCGGTTTCTATGGGTAGAAATCCCGATCGCCCAAGGAATTTAGCAAAATCGGTTACGGTAGAATGAAACCCAAATTTTTTCGCAAAAAAAATATATTCCACGGGTATAATATCCTTTCCGCTACGCATACTGTAAGCGTTAACGGAGGTATAGCTATGAAATTTAAAAGTGGCGAAACCGCCCCCAAAACGGGCAGTTACAAAGTCGTAAACGAAAACGGTAGGGAAGTAAACCGCGTTTATTTGAACGAAGGTGACACCTTCCCCCCCACGTCTTGTTCGGATTGTTATTACGAAGACTAATTTACGGCAAAAGAATTTAGCGCGGCAGCTTTGCGTTGTCGCGCTCGTTCTTTTTTAAGGGATAAAAGAAACAGTTGCAATTTTTTTAAAAACGTGATATAATCATTTTACGCCTTCTCGCGAAAACAACAAACGCTGTTGTGAAAAAGCAAAAAAAGGAGAGAAGAAAAATGATAGATCGCTATTTTCCGCATACTAAAAATGCGTTAACCACCACCGTTAACGATTTTAAGGCAATCTACAAAACCATAAAATACGTTTCCTTACTGTTTACTTTTGCTTACCTTGTTTACGTGTTTTGGGCGGATATCGGTAATGTTTGGGTAAACGTAGCTCTAGCAATTGTAACGTTTTTATATTACGTATTCTTCGTATTTTCGGTTAAACTGCAAAATAAGGCCATGCAATCCGCCAAAAAAGTGGTAAAAAGGGTTTATCATTGGGCAAGAATACTGCTACGCGCGGTTTCCTTGGGAATTCTGCTTTACGGCATGGCTATCGAACCGAAATCGGTAACCCCCATTATGGTTATTTTGGCAACCGTTACCGTAATTATTTGGGTACTGCAAGTGGTATTCGAATTGATTTGTAATCTGTTAGAAATACATAAAGATTTAATTGTGGAAAGCGTAATTACGGATTGGCAAAGCGATGAAGTGCAAAAAGCAAAGGAATCGGTAGAAAAGGTTGCAAGCACCGCCGTTTCCATCGTAAAAGGGGTTACGAAAACCGCAAACGTGGTAAATAAAATCCTGCATCCGTTCAAAAGGAAGAAGGAAGGTATTGAAGAATCCGCCGTAACCGAATATATTTTAGACGACGATTTGCCCCAAGAAGAAAAATAAGATAAAAACGCCCCGACGTATTATCCCGTCGGGGCGTTTTATTTTGTTAAACGTTTTTATTTTCTCATTTGTTCAACCAAACGGGAAATAATACCGCGTTTTACCAAAAGCAAGCAAACGGCAAGGCAAATGATAAAGTCGGGAACAAGGTATACCACTTGATAAAGAAGGCTGTAAGCCACCGCGCTGTTTGCGGGTAGATTTGCCCAAACCGCGCCTAAATCAAAGTAGATAACGCCCGAACCGAAATGCATTAAAAAGCGCCAAGCGTACGCGCATACGCAAGCAAGGGAAATGCCAAGCATTTCGTTCGTTTTTTGCCCCGCCCGTTCTTTTTTACATTGCGCGCTTCCAAAAATGCCCGCAAACGCAATGCCGATAAACGCCAAAGCGTAATCTAATAAAAAGGTAACGGGGGTTAAAATGTAAGGGGATTGAATGAATTGCAAAATTCCGTACACAAGCCCCGTAACAAGTCCGCTGGTAAAACCGAACGCGTATGCGTATAATAAAATGGGTACGAAGGAAGCCAGCGTAATGCTACCCCCGTAGGTAACGGGGGAAACCTTAACGTACGAAAGTACGAAGGAAAGGGCAACGCTAAGCGCGGAAAATACCATTTTTTTGGTAGAAGTTACGTTTTTGCGGAATAAAGCTAACGCAAAAACGACTACGCAAAGTACGGCGATTGCAATTACGGAAATCGTAGTCACCGTTTCGGTGGTGGCTTCGGAAACCGCTAAAAGGGAATAAGGTAACATAAAACACACTCCTTTTCGCCGCCTTTTTGGGCGCGGCTTTCCGCACGAAAAAAATTATGCGGAAAGGAAATCCGCATAAAAAAACCGCAACTAAAAATAGTGCGGGGTAATTTCTTTGCATTTCCTTTCGGGGATAATCCCAACAGGTTCAAAGGGTATAATCTCAGCCACTTTCGTGGCACCCCCAGCGACGATATTATGAAATTATTTACAGTATACGCAAAAATTAGGTAAAAGTCAATTGTTTTTTCTAAAAAAATGTGATATAATTTGAAAAAATTGAAAAAAGGAAGAAGTATCGCAATGAACAACTTTTTTGCCTTACAATCTCGAATGCGCCACATTCGCCGCTGGGCGCTAATGCGCAGTAACGAAGAAGAAAACGTGATGGAACATTCCCAGCAGGTGGCGGTTTTTACCCACGCCCTTTGCGTAATCGAAAACACCTTATTCGGTGGCAGTTTAAACGTAGAAAAAGCGGTGATGATTGCGCTGTATCACGAAATGGGGGAAGTGATTACGGGGGATTTACCCACGCCCATCAAGTATTATAACGAAAAAATTACTTCCGCTTATAAGGAAATGGAACGCGCCGCTACGCAAAAAACTGCGGATATGCTTCCCGAAGAATTAAAGGCCGCCTTTACCCCTTACCTTCTTCCCGATGAAACTTGCGCCGAGCACGTGTATATGAAATACGCGGATAAACTTTCGGCGTACTGCAAGTGCTTGGAAGAAATAAAAACGGGCAATCAGGAATTCATCCGTGCGAAACAAAGCATTGAAAAGGAATTAAAGGGGCATAAAAACCGCGCGGTAGATTATTTTATGAAGCATTTTATCCCCGGGTTTACCCTAACGTTAGATGAATTAAACGTGTAAAAAATAATAAAGCTCAAAAAACGGCTTCCCAAAGTAAGGGAAGCCGTTTTTATCGTTTTAATTAGTGTTTTTTACCAAATAGCATAACCGAAGCAAGCGCCATTACGCTGGTAAGGAATGCTAAGGTTTGCGCGGTTGCCTTTCTGCAGCCGTTTTTCTTTGCGGTAGAAGGTGCAACCGTTGGCGGAACCGTGGGCTCCGTGCTAGGCGCTACCGTGGGAGCAATGCTAGGCGCTACGCTAGGAGCAACCGAAGGTGCAACGCTAGGTACTACACTAGGAACAACCGAGGGAGTAACGCTAGGTGCTACACTAGGCACAACCGAGGGGGTAACGCTAGGTGCTACACTAGGTACAACCGAAGGAACGACGCTGGGTACTACACTAGGTACAACCGAGGGGGCAACGCTAGGCGCTACCGAAGGCGCAACGCTAGGTACTACACTAGGAACTACCGAGGGAACGACGCTAGGTACTACACTAGGCACAACCGAGGGAGTAACGCTGGGTACTACACTAGGTACAACCGAAGGAACAACGCTAGGTACTACACTAGGAACTACCGAGGGAACAACGCTAGGTACAACCGAGGGCGTAATGCTGGGTTCTACGCTGGGAGTGGTGGAGGGGGTAACGCTAGGTTCTACCGAAGGGGTAACCGAAGGTTCGGGTTCGGGTTTGTTGATGGGGATACGAACTACGTACGTCAGTCCTGCAAGGGAGGTAACGGTTACTTCCAAAACGTCGCTATTTTCCGCAGTAGTCCAATCGTAGGATATGGTGTTTACGAAATCTATGGAGGTTAAAGCGCCCGCGGTATCCATTTGCACGATGGTAAAGTTGGATTTTCTCAAAGTTTCGCCGCGGTCAATGGAATGTCCGCTTTTGTAGTACGCGTACGCAACCGAATTCGCTTGGTTTACCTTGTTGGAAAGGGCAAGTGTTTTGTCCGTAAAGCAACGCATAACCGCTTGCGCGTATACGCGGGCGAAATAGTCGTTGGGGTGGTTGTAGTTGTTGCCCGAGGTATCGCGGTAGTCCTTATAATATTGTCTATTCGCATCTTGTTGTAGGGTGTAGGAATAGAATCCGTTATCCAATGCGCCTTGTACGCGGTTCATACCCATCATGGAAAGATGAAGCGCGGTAATATCACAGAATGCAACGCCGTTTCCCTTATACGTAGCAAATACGTCGGACATCCCGATTAAGCAACCCATAGAAGATTGATATACGTTGCTAGTCATGGGGGAAAGAACAAGGATTTCCGCGTTGGGAACTAATTGCTTTAATCCGCTGATTACGTAATCGTAGAAGGCTGCTTTGTAATACCAAGCGGTAGTGCCGGAATCGTTCATACCAAAGGCAAGGATGATAAGATCGGGATCGTAGGGAACAACGTAGTCGCGCATAGAAGCGTTATTGCCGACGTTTTCAAATCCGCTATGTCCGCCGATTGCATATCCCGCGCCCGTACCGCCAAAGCCGGAGTTTTGTACGGAAACGTTAACGTTGGGATACATCGCGTTAAGCGCGTCTTCCAGCATAAACGCCCAACTATCCATAAAGGGGGCAACGTCAAAGTGTCCGGAAGCGCTGCAACCTTCGGTAATGCTATCCCCAAAGGTAACGATTTTTAAGTCCCGCCGTTTTGTAAAATACTCGTCGTTTTGGGCAGGTTTTCCGCTTGTAACGTGGGCGCGTTCAGTTGGGTTTTTCCATAATCGCTAAAGGTGTAGGTAACTTTAATTTGGTTAGCTTCCCAAGCGTTGTCTGCGTGATAACCAACGTTATTAGATACGAACGCGCCGTTATCGTAAGCGGATTTGCTCATAACGGGCATAGTGGTGGTTTCGGGGATTACAAGTTTACCGTCTGCGGAAATGCTGTAGTCCTTACCGGCCGTATAAACTACGGAGTTGTCTGCTTTTTTCACTTCCACGATGGTGGAAATTTTGTGCAAAAGGGCAACCGTTTGCGCTTTGGTGCCGTTTGCGTTTCCAACAAGCCAAACGCCTTCTTCGTAAGCGGTGTTACCTTCCCAAACGGGTTGTAACATCTTCGCAAGGTCGTAATCAGCTTTTCCGTAGCCCGACCAATTTTCGTAGTTAAAATAGGAGAAATCGTCCGCAACGGCAAAACCGGATCCGACAGAACTGTCGTACGCGCGGAAGAAATCCATTGCGCCCGAAGAGGTTGCGCCGTTTAACGCCACCTTAAACTTGTAGTTCGTACCGTTAAAAGGTACCATGGCAACGAATTCGCTGTTTATCGAAAGTTCCAAGTTGTTGCTTCTGTAATAAGCAAGAACCGTAAAGAATTCGCCGTAAGAAAGGTCTGCTTCGTACGCGCCGAATTTTCCTTGCGAGGGATCTACCGTAAAGGCGTTATCCCCAAAGGAAAGGGTTGCCGTGCCCGAATCCACCTTCATGCGTAAGGAAACGGCTGCGTTTTTCTTAATCGCGTCCTTTTTGGTGGTGATTGCAAGGTTGGAAGATCGGGGCATAATAAATTCCCCCGTCTTGGTGGTGTAGGGCTTTTGACTGTCAATCCAAACGCTTGCATCTAACGTATCGAATTCTTCGTTGAACGCGGTAAATCCGCTACCCGTCATAGAAATGGATTGCACGCTAAACGCTTGATCCCTTTCGCAACCAATACCGATGCGCGTTTTAGAAAGGTTTGCCGTCCAATCGGTAATCGTGTGATAGGTATAAATGGAATGTTGATTGGGTGCGTTATTGCTGAAAATCACGTTCTTTTGTTCTTCGTTTACCTTCGCGGAAAGGTTGACGTACGTAGAATCCGCAGCCTTCTTCATAGCAAAAGAAAGCTTGTTGGAAGCAAAGACTATTTTCAGGTCAATCACGTCGCCCAACGCGTAATTACAGCCCGTAAAGGTGTTATAAAATACGGTAAGCCGTTTATCCCTTTGGGTAATGGAAACGCCGGGGGCAGTTCCCAAGGGGGAAACGCGCAAATAGTATTCTAGGTTTTCCCCTAAATACAGTTCGGCAGCGCTTTCGGTTACCGTAAGGCGAACGGTTAAATTGAAGCCGGTGTTGGAAAAGACCTGAACGGTGGAAATAATTCCTTCACCGCCCGTCGTGATCAGAGAACCGTTAGAAGTGGTAAAGGGAACGCCGCTTAACGTCGTGCTGCTTGCTTTTGCCGTGTTCTTGGGAATGAACAACAAGCAAAGGGCAATGCACAAAGCAAGCGCCGTTGCCAAAATGGAAAAAGTTACTTGGTAAGAAAGTTTCGTCATACCGTATTCTCCTTCTATTACGCTTTAGCGTAAGATTGTTTTTTAATTATAACAGTATTTTGTGAGAAAGTAAAGAAAAAAAATTAATAAATCTTGACAAAATTCATATAAAAAGCGAACGGTCTTTACAAAAAGCATCCGTTCGCTTATCGTGTGGGTTATCGTTTTTTGCCAAACAGCATTACCGAAGCAAGGGCCATAACCGAAGCAAGGAAGGCTAACGCTTGCGCGCTTGCCTTTTTACATCCCCTTTTCTGTGGGGTAGAGGGCGCAACGGTGGGGGAAACCGTGGGTTTCGTGCTGGGCACCAACGAAGGCGCAAGGCTAGGTACAACCGAAGGTGAAATACTAGGCGCTACGCTAGGTACTACCGAGGGGGCAACGCTGGGCGCAACGCTAGGTGCTACCGAAGGCGCAACACTAGGAGTAACGCTAGGTACAACCGAAGGTGTAACGCTAGGTACTACGCTGGGAATAACCGAGGGTGTAACGCTAGGCGCTACGCTGGGAATAACCGAGGGTGTAACGCTGGGCGCTACGCTGGGAATAACCGAGGGTATAACGCTGGGCGTAACGCTAGGAATAACGCTAGGAATAACCGAAGGCGTTATCGAAGGCGTTACCGAAGGCTTAACTTCGGGTTCAGTAACGGGGATTTCCACGCTGGCGGTCAAACCGCTGCTTGTGGTTACGGTTACTTTAATGGTGTTTTGGTTAACGGCGGAGGCCCAGTCGTAAGAAATGGTGGAAATTGAATCCCCTGCGATTATGCGGAACTGTTCGTCCGTCTGTAAAGCGGAAAATCCCGAACGAAGTATGGTTTTTCCGCGTTCAATGGAAGGCGCGCTTTTGTAGTATGCAACGACCTGATTGTTTTGCGAATCTATCGTATCGTTCGCCGCAACGCGCCGTGTTGTAATGGTGTTTAACAACGCTTGCGCGTAAACGCGCGAAAAATAGTCGTTGGGGTGGTTAAAGTTATTTGCGGCGGTGTCGCGATAATCTTTGAAATACTCTCTTTTCGCGTCTTGGGTAAGGGTGTATTCGTTATAGCCGCCTTTCACTTCGGAAACAACGCGTTGCATCCCCATCATGGAAATATGCAAGGCGGATACGTCGCAAAACGCAACGCCCTCCGTTTCGTAGGTGGCGTAGACGTCGGACATTGCGGGTAAGCATCCCATTCCGTATTGATAAACGTTACTCATCATGGGGGAAACGATAATCAGTTCGGTGTTTGGCAAAAGTTCTTTCATTGCGGCAACTAGGGGATCCCAGCAA
>JAZUCI010000119.1:0-5780 GCA_045639045.1 Christensenellaceae bacterium | reverse complement strand
GGGGAAGAAGATTTCGATCGGTTGTTTGCCGCCCTGCCTTCTATGGCGAACGGCATCACCTTCTGTACGGGCTCGCTAGGGGCAAATCCCAAAACGGATTTGGTTAGTTTAGCGGGGAAATACGCAAAACGTATTCCCTTCGCGCACCTTCGCCAGCTAACGCATACGGGGGAAGGCAAATTCTATGAAAACGGGCATTTAAGCGGTGCGGGGAACGTGGATATTATCGGCGTTGTTCGCGCGTTAACGGAAAACGGATTTGACGGCTACGTTCGTCCCGATCACGGCAGAAGCGTGTTTGGGGAAGCGCCCGGTGGCGGTTACGGTTTGTACGACCGCGCTATGGGGGCTTGCTATTTGCAAGGGCTGTTCGAAGGGATGGAAAGGAGATAACGTATGAAAACGGATTTAACTGGAAAAGTTGCGGTAATTACGGGCGCAAACGGTGTAATTTGCGCGGAAATGTGCAGGGCGCTAGCTGGTAGCGGCGCAAAAGTTGCCCTGCTTGGCAGAACGTACGCGAAAGTGGAAGCTTTGGCAAAGGAAATTGGCGAAAGCGCCTTCCCCGTGGCTTGCGACTGCGTAAAAAAAGAAGATTTACTCCGCGCCAGGGAAGAAATTTTGGCAAAGTTCGGCAAAGTGGATATTTTAATTAACGGCGTGGGGGGAAACCACCCTTCCGCTACCACCTTTAACGAACGCGCGGAAGATGCGGAAGAAGGCAAAAAGGACTTTTTCGGCATTGATGCGGAAGGGTTTTCCTTCGTGTTCGATACCAACTTAACTTCCGCCTTTTTGGCTACCCAAGTGTTTGCGGAACCGATGCTGAAAACGGGGGGGAATATTATCAATATTTCTTCCATGAACGCGTTCCGCCCCTTAACCAAAATCCCCGCTTATTCGGCGGCGAAGGCGGCGCTGCAAAACTTTACCCAATGGCTTGCCGTTCACTTTGCGGGCAAGGGCATTCGCGCCAACGCAATCGCCCCCGGGTTCTTCGTAACCGCGCAAAACAAGGATTTACTGTTCGATGCGGAAGGCAATCCCACCCCCCGTTCGGGCAAAATTTTAACCGCTACCCCCATGCATCGCTTTGGTAAGGTGGAAGAATTAACGGGCGCGCTTTTGTTCCTTGCGGATGATAGCGTAAGCGGATTCGTAACGGGTACGGTGCTTGCCGTAGACGGCGGTTTTTCCGCGTATAGCGGCGTGTAAAAGACAATAATTGCATAGCAAACGGCAACTTTTGTTTACACTTTTGGGTGTAAATATGATACAATAAAGAAAAAGAGTAGGAGCGTATTTTATTATGCAAAAATATATCCCCGTCGTGGTTGTAAAAGACTTGGACGAAGCAAGAAAGGTATTCACCGCTTTGATTAAGGACGGTATCCCTTGCGCGGAAGTTACCTTCCGTACGGCTTGCGCGGAAGAAGCAATTCGCCTTTGCGCGAAGGAATTCCCCCAAATGGAAGTGGGCGCAGGTACGGTAATTAACGCCGAACAATGCAAAAGGGCGATTGCCGCAGGGGCGCAATTTATCGTTTCCCCCGGTTTATCCGTAGAAGTGGCAAAGGTATGCAAAAAGAAGAATATTCCGTATATTCCCGGTTGCGTAACCCCCACCGAAATTATGCAAGCTATTTCCCTTGGCATTACCACGGTGAAATTTTTCCCCGCAAACGTATACGGTGGGCTTAGCGCCATTAAAGCGCTTGCCGCGCCCTTCCCCCAAGTTACATTCGTACCCACGGGCGGCGTGGACGAAAATAATATGGAAGAATTTTTGGCGTTCCCCAAAATCGTTGCGGTGGGCGGAAGCTTCTTCGTGAAAAACGCGCTGAAAAGGATGAAAGAATAATGAAAATTTTATTTTTCGGCGATAGCATTACGGATATGGGGCGGAATCGGGAACTACCCGGCTCGGTTTGGAGCTTTGGCAACGGCTACGTTGCGCAAGTAGCGGGAACTTTGCTTGGAAAAAATCCCACCGCTTACCAAATCGTAAACAAGGGGATTAGCGGCAACCGCGTGGTGGATTTATACGCCCGAATTAAAGCGGACGTATGGAACGAACAACCCGACGTGCTTTCCATTTTAATCGGCATCAACGATATTTGGCACGAAATTAACTATCAAAACGGGGTGGAACTAAACCGCTTTCAACGCGTGTACCGCACCATGTTAGAAGAAACGAAGGAGCGCTTTCCCAACGTAAAAATCATGTTGTTAGAACCCTTCGTGTTAAAGGGTAGCGCAACCGAAGCGCGCTTTAACGAATTTACGGCGGTGTACGAGTACGCAAAAGCGGTAAAAGAAATCGCAAAGGAATTTAACGCGGTTTTCGTACCCTTGCAAGAAAAATTTAACGCAGCCGCGGAAAAATTCGGTGTAGAGCCCTATCTTTACGACGGGGTACATCCGCACATCGCGGGCGCAAAACTGATTGCGGAAGAATGGCTTTCCGCCTTTGAAAAAATTTAAGGAGAAAAATTATGAAAGTTGTAACTTTAGGTGAATTGATGTTGCGCCTTGCCCCCGCGGGCTACGAACGCTTCGTGCAAGCGGGCGCTTTGGGTATGACCTTTGGCGGCGGGGAAGCAAACGTTGCCGTTTCCTTGGCAAATTACGGGGTGGAAGCCGCCTTCGTAACCAAACTGCCTTCGCACGAAATCGGCCAAGCGGCGGTAAACTCTTTAAGAAAATTCGGGGTAGATACTTCCGCTATCGTTCGCGGTGGCAGCCGCGTGGGCATTTACTTTTTAGAAAAGGGTGCTTCCCAACGCGCAAGTAAGGTAATTTACGACCGCGCGGGCTCTGCTTTCGCCCTTTCTAATAACGATGAATACGATTGGGAAAAGGCGTTCAAGGGCGCGGATTGGTTCCACTTTACGGGGATTACGCCCGCTTTGGGGGATAACGTTGCCCACCTTACCTTGCAAGCGGCAAAGGCGGCGAAAGCGCTTGGCTTAACCGTTTCTTGCGACTTAAACTACCGCAATAAACTATGGACGCGTGATAAAGCGCGCGAAGTGATGAGCGGTCTTATGCAATACGTGGACGTATGTATTTCTAACGAAGAGGACGCGTACGACGTATTCGGTATCCGCGCGGAAAACACCAGCGTGGAAAAGGGCGAATTAAACCACGCCGCGTACGAAAGCGTTGCAAAGCAACTTACGGATAAATTCGGCTTTAAAAAGGTGGCAATCACCTTGCGTACCTCGCTATCCGCAAGCGATAACCTTTGGGCGGCAATGCTGTATAGCGAAGGGAAAGCGTACTATTCCAAGCAATATCCCGTGCATATCGTGGACCGCGTTGGCGGTGGGGATAGCTTTGGCGGCGGCTTGATTTACGCGCTTTTGCATAACTACGATAGCCAGCCTGCCATTGAATTTGCAGTTGCTGCAAGCTGCTTAAAGCATAGCATTGAAGGGGACTATAACTTGGTTTCCAAAGAAGAAGTGCAAAAGCTTGCGGGCGGTAACGGTAGCGGCCGCGTAGAAAGATAACAACGGTAAACGGGGGAGTTCCAAAACGGGATTCCCCCCTTTATTTTTTCCGTTTACGGGGTAGGGGCGGCGCAAGTAAGTAAAATTTCACTTCCGCCGCACTTTTTTTATAAAACGCTTGACAAACGCGCGTACGCGTGATACAATAATTGCAATGAATCTTTAAGCGATACCGTGATATCGGCAAGATGGCAATTTTATTTCAAAACCGGGGTGCAAAAAACCGAAAACGGGGTTTTTGCGCGTTGATTATGGGGAAAACTATGCGGTCTTGCCAATGGGCAAGGCTTTTTTGTTTGGTGAGGTATGAAACGCAAGGCAATTTTAATGGACGAAACGGCGGTGCGGCGCGCGCTTGCCCGTATTACGCACGAAATTATCGAACGCAACCGCGGGGTGGAAAACCTATGCCTTTTAGGGATTAAACGCAGGGGTGTTCCGCTTGCCCAAATGCTTGCGGATAATATTGAACGGTTTGAAGGGGTACGCGTACCCGTGGGCAGTTTGGATATTACCCCCCACAGGGACGATATGCCCGAAGAAGTGAAAAAGGGTGCGGAAAGTGAGTGCCACGTTCCCTTTGATATCCGTGATAAGCGCGTGGTAATCGTGGACGACGTACTGCATACGGGCAGAACGGTACGCGCGGCGATAGAAGCGGCGTTTTCGCACGCCCGCCCCAAGGAAATTCAACTTGCGGTATTAGTGGACCGCGGGCATAGGGAACTCCCCATTCGCCCCGACTTCGTGGGGAAAAACGTTCCCACCTCTACTGCCGAACGCATTTCGGTATTACTTAGCGAAGTGGACGGGGAAACGGGCGTATATATCTGTGAAACCGAAGGAGAGGGCGGATGAGCGTAAAATTAAAAATAACGGGCGTTAAACAACGCGCCGAACAAGCGGTAAAGGAATTCCTTTCCCGCCCCGAAAATCAAAAATACAACAGCCCCAAATACGCGGTGCTTCCTTCCTTTTGCGACGTACACGTGCATTTAAGGGAACCGGGGTTTTCGTATAAGGAAACGGTGGAAAGCGGAACCAAAGCGGCGGCGCGCGGGGGATACACGGCGGTGTGCAGTATGCCCAACCTAAACCCCGTACCCGATAGCGTAGAACATATGCAAACGCAACTGGATATGATAAACGCGGGCGCGAAATGCGCGGTTTACCCCTACGCGGCAATCACGGTGGGGCAAAACGGCAAGGAACTTTCGGATATGGAAGGCTTGGCCCCCCTATGCGTTGGTTTTTCGGATGACGGCAGGGGCGTGCAAAGCGAAGAAATGATGAAAAACGCAATGCTCCGCGCCAAGGCGTTAAATAAGCCCATCGTTGCGCATTGCGAAGATAACGCGTTGCTGTTCGGCGGTTATATTCATTTAGGCGCGTACGCAAAAGCGCGCGGGCATAAGGGAATTTGTTCGGAAAGCGAATACGGGCCCATCAAACGGGATATTGAGCTGGTAAAGCAAACGGGGGTTAGTTACCACGTTTGCCACGTTTCCGCAAAGGAAAGTGTGGAAGCCATAAAAAAAGCCAAGGCGGAAGGGGTGGATATCACCTGCGAAACCGCCCCCCATTACTTAGTGATGGACGATAGCGACTTAAAGGAAGAAGGCAGATTCAAAATGAATCCGCCCCTACGCGGAAAGGAAGACCGACTCGCGCTACTAGAAGGCTTGATTGACGGAACGGTGGATATGATAGCCACCGACCACGCGCCCCACAGTGCGGAAGAAAAAGCCAAGGGCTTAGAAAAAAGCGCGTTCGGTATCGTGGGGTTGGAAACCGCGTTTGCCGTAATTTATACCCACCTAATTAAAACGGGTAAGGTAAGTATGGAACGGGTGATAGACGCTTTAGCGATTCGCCCCCGCGAACGGTTTGGCATTCCTTACGACGGCGGTGTTACGGTGTTCGATTTAGAAGAAGAATTTACCGTAAACCCCGAAGAGTTTTTATCCAAGGGTAGGGCAACCCCCTTCCAAGGCGAAAAACTGTTCGGCGTATGCGAATGCACCTATTTAGGCAACGAAGAAATTTACAAAAAATAAAATACGGAATATAAGGAGAAAGAAAATGGCAAAGAGAACGGACATTAAAAAGGTACTTATCATCGGATCGGGCCCCATCGTTATCGGTCAGGCGGCGGAATTTGACTACGCAGGCACGCAAGCTTGCTTGGCGCTAAAGGAAGAAGGGTACGAGGTGGTTTTAGTAAACTCCAACCCCGCAACCATCATGACGGATACCACCATTGCG
>JAZUCI010000118.1:0-1167 GCA_045639045.1 Christensenellaceae bacterium | reverse complement strand
AACATATCAATCATACACATGGTGATGATAATCATAATTACGGTAAATATCGTAACGCCTTGGGGCAAAAGTCCGTCCTTAAACACGGTGGTAAACGAACCGAATACGCTGCTATCCCCCGTGAAGAAGTTATCAAAGTTTTCCCAGAACTTCCAAGAAATGCTTTCCGTTCCCTTAATTACGGATAAATCGGTAACGCCAAGGGGAATACCCACGATGGTTGCGCCCAAAATACCTAAAATTACAGAGCCTTTCACGTTCAGTTTATCCAAAATGGCAATTAAGAACAAACCGATTAAGCAAACTGCCGCGTGCGCAACGTTTACGTCGTACGTACTAAAGATAAGCAAGTCCGAAATCGTAGCGCTGCTTGCCGTGATAATTTTTGCGCCTTGGAAGCCGATGTACGCAATAAACAAACCGATACCAACCGAAATGGCACCTCTTACCGAAATGGGCATACCGTCAAATACCAATTCACGGAAGGTTTTACCCTTAACTTTAACTACCGAAAGCAGTAAGAATAACAAACCCGAAATCAGTACCAGCATAAACGCTTGCCCAACGCTAAACGTTCCGCCGTAAGAAGTAACCGCGCCTACGCCGATTAAGCCAGCCAACAGGGAGTTCAGCCCCATACCCGAAGCTTGCGCCAAGGGCATTTTTGCAACGAACGCCATAAGCAGCGTACCGATAATTGCGCCAAGCGCCGTTGCGATAAACAAGGAAGGCCAAAGCGGCCCGGGTCCACCGATAATCAGGGGGTTCAGGGTTAAAATGTACGCCATTGCAAGGAAGGTTACGATACCTGCAATGATTTCCGTTTTAACGGTGGTTTGCTTCGCTTCGGCATCAAAGCCAACGAATTTACCAAATTTACTCATTTTTTCCTCCTTTTACGTGCATATATGCACAAATATAAAAGTATTATAACATAGAAAAAAGACAAAATCAATATGCCCAAGCAAAATTTTTTATTCGGAATAAATTGTTTTATGATATAAAACGCCCAAAACCCCTTTTTCGCCAAAAATTACGCGGAGTTTTTAGGAAATCCCACCAAAAGAATTGACTTTTTGCGCCGCGTTTGCTATACTATACCCGCATTTACGAAATGCTTTATGCGGATGTGGTGGAATTGGCAGACACGCTAGACTTAGGATCTAG
>JAZUCI010000117.1:0-2189 GCA_045639045.1 Christensenellaceae bacterium | reverse complement strand
GTTGCGTGCTAACGTTTACCGAAACCGAAGGGGTTTGGGTAGGCGTTACCGAAGGCGCAGGGTCCTTTTTCATAGAGCATGCCGCAAAGGTAAAGGCAAGCACCACGAAGGAAATAAGAGCAATCAATTTTTTCATACTTTTTCACTCCCAAAAAAATTGTATTCAGGGGTAAGGCGCACGCGTATCGCGTGCGCCGTTATTTTGAAGTTAGATTCTCCGCAAAGCCCGTCAAAGCGGGTAGGCGAAGAATGACATAGCACCCAAAACCACTAAAACGTGTAGATGCAAGTATTTCAAGGCTCGCTACGAATTTGGGATGAGATGAACCTTATTGGTTATCGAAGTCCAACACCGAAACAGTTAACGCAGTAGCGCGCCGTTTATAAACCGCCGTAAAAGGCGGGTTAGAAGCAAGCAAGACAAGGAAATCCGAGCGGTTTGGGGCGGAAGTATACTTATTGTATTCGACGGTCCAAATGGCGATGGCTGACACCGTATTGCGATGTGTTATAAGCCGCCGTTAGTCCATTTTGCAATCCGTAAACATTACTTGCGCACAATCCTTAAATTCCGCCCAAACGCCTACGTCCACGGTTAAATCTCTATCCAAACAGAAGGTCATTTTGGCTTCCTTCCACGGGGATTTTACCGCAAAGTTATGGGGATCGCCCACGATTTCATGCGTAAAGAGCATTTCCCCCGTACGGCGGTTACGAACGAACATTTTCGCCTTACCCACCGTGCGATAGCGCAAACGGAAGGTATGTTGCCCTTGAGTAAGGAACAAGCCTTGATACAGGTTACAATTTTTACCGCGCGCCGTTTCAATAAAACCGCAACGGACACCCGCAAACGTTTCCTCGTGCACGGCATCCTCGGTTTCATATTCCCAGTTAGAAAGGCCCGTAACCCAGTAGGGGTTTTGTTCCCTTTCACGACGCATAAAGTTTCCGTATTGGAAATCGGAAGCAGATTGTAAGTTACAATCGGTTAGCAAACCGGTTGCCTTTACGGGGCCCAAGGTGATGGGACTCCAATAATCATTATTCTCAAACAACAGGTTGTTTACGGGCGAATAATCGTCCTTTTCGGTGTTATCGTAGGGTTGCTTCCCGTAATACGGGTTATCAAAATAACCGCCAATAGAACAGTTCCCTTGCAAAATACAATCGCGCACGGTAACGTTTTGTATGGAGCAGCGCGAAAGCTCGGGGTCTTCCGTTCCCCAAGGGGCGAAAGAAATAGCGCGCCCCGTCCAATAAAAGGTATAGAAATAGCAATGCTCTACGGTAATATTTTTAATACCGCGGTAGGTACCGGGTTTTGCGCGTAGCCAGTAGTAATCGCGGGGGTCGCTGTAAACGGCGCCCAGCGCCATGCCGTCGTCGTTAATATTAAAGCGGCTAAATACCACGGTTACATCTTGCGAAGAAGTGCAAGCAATCCCGTCCGCGCCCGTACATTTGCAGTCGGTGGCTAAAATATTACCAACGAAGCCGTATCTGCCGTTGCGCGCGTTAATATGGATTGCGCTACTGCGCGAAAGAGTAATATCCGTAATGGAATAATTGTAGCAATCTTGCAAGCCGATGGGGGTTACGTGCGCGCGGTCCTGACAACCCACGCAAACGTTATCACCGATAAAGCGGAAGTGCCCGTCGGGGGAAATACTTGCTTGGTCCCACATACGAATTATGCCCTTACCCGAAATTGCGATATTTTCTTCGCGTTTCGCGTATATTAGGGGCATATTACCGCAGCGGCTGTTTGCCACCCAGTTAATCCCCGTAACGGTAGCGTTATGCCCGTACATAGGGGGATTTTCATAGTGGCTAATATCGTCGCTTTCCCATAAAATCGCGCCCTTTTCCAAGTGCAAATCTACGTTGCTACGAAGGTACAAACGGGTTACGCGGTAACGCTTGCCGTAGAAGGAGTCATCCCCGGGGACTACTACCCTACCGCCGCCAAGCGAAGAAACTTCGTCAATCGCCTTTTGTATTGCTTTGGTATCGTCCGTAAATCCGTCCGCTACCGCGCCGTAGTCAAGTACGGATACTTCACGGCTGGGCAAAGTGAATTCGTAGGGGTTGGGGGAAATTTCCCGCCAGTTTTCCACGATTGCGCGGGGGGTGAAGGGGGTATAGCCTTCCGCTTTTCTTTCAATCGCAAGGAATTGCGAAGAAAG
>JAZUCI010000116.1:0-3645 GCA_045639045.1 Christensenellaceae bacterium | reverse complement strand
GGTAAACGCGGAAGAAATCGCCTTTGCGGTAAACCGCGTGGCGCAGCAAGGTGGCAACGTGGTGGTAAAAAACGGGGAAATTCTTGCCGAAATGCCCTTACCCGTAGCGGGGTTAATGAGTGATAAGGCGGGGAAAACGGTGGCGGAAGAAAACGCAAAGGTGCGCGCCGCCGTGCACGAATTGGGCGTTCCCGAAACGTTAGAACCCTTTATGAACACCGCGTTTTTAAGCCTTTCGGTTATCCCTTCGCTGAAAATGACCACGTTAGGGCTAGTGCGCGTAGAATCGCAAGAATTAACGCCTTTATTCGTAGACGAAAACTAAAAATTAAAATAGAAGCATAGTGCCGTATGGTGGGCGGATTTTATGGCAGAAAGGGAAAATTTGCCCCAATCAAAAATACGTATTACTTCGTTAGGAGGAAGAGCTTTGAATATGACAACGCATACTACCTATAAAAACCGCCCTGCGGTTATCGTGGAAAGTAAAACCCTTCGCGCGGTTTTCTTGCCCGAAAACGGGGGGAAACTAGCATCCTTAGTTGCAATCAATAGCGGTAAGGAATATATGCTTACCCATCCCGGGGATACCTATACAACGCTGGCGTACGACGGGAATTACGTTGCTTCGCAATGTAACGCGTTTGACGATATGTGCCCCACCATAGACCCGTACACCCCTACGGAGGGCGCGTATCAAGGGTTAGAATATCCCGACCACGGGGAAGCGTGCCGTATTCCCTACGCGGTAACCACCGCGCAAACGGGGGTTACTTTTACGGCGGAATCCAAGCGGTTTCCCATAACCTATCAAAAAACCGTTACGCCTTTACCCACGGGGGAAATAGAAATGGCTTACGCTATTACGAACCGTGGGGAAGAAGCCTTCCCCTTTATTTGGGCGGGGCATATTATGCTGCGTGGGGAGGAGGGAATGGTGCTGCGTACACCCTTTAGCCAAAACGCCCCCACCGAAATGATGTTTGCCACCAAAGGTTACGATACCGCCCTGTTGCCGAAAGACCGTTTGACGGGTTTCGTTCGGGGAAAGGGCGCGGCGTACAAATTTTATTATACCGAAAAAATTGAAAAGGGTGAATTTTCCGTTTCGTATCAAAGTGGGGAAGAACTTTGCTTTTCGTACGATAAGGAAAAGGTGCCCTATCTTGGCGTATGGCTAAATAACGGGGCTTTTCAAGGGATTTACAATCTTGCCCCCGAACCGTGCACCCTTCCTTACGATGCGCCCCACAAGGCGGCAAAAAAGGGGTATTTTGGGGCAATTCCCCCCAAAGAAACCTTTCAGTTTAGCATGCGGATCACCTTAAAAAACAAGGGGAATTGTGACGAGTAAAGAAAAGAGGAAACCCGTTACCCATCACGTACCCTTTGATACCGTGTTGGACGGCGCACGAAGGGGCCGAAATTTAGGATATCCTTACACGAAAGGAGAAAGAACAATGAAAAAATTAAGTAAATATATCGACCACACCAACTTAAAACCCGACGCGCAAGCAAACACCATTGAAAAACTGTGCGCGGACGCGCGCGAATGGGATTTTGCTTCGGTTTGCGTAAACCCTTGCAATATTCCTTTGGCGAAACAACTGTTAAAGGGTAGCGACGTAATGGTTTGTACGGTAATCGGCTTCCCCTTGGGGCAAAACACCACCAAAATTAAGGTGGCGGAAACCAAGGACGCGTACAAAATGGGTTGCGACGAATTTGATATGGTTATCAATATCGGCAAGTTAAAGGACGGGGATACGGATTACGTTCGCAATGAAATTAAAGCGGTAGTAAAGGCGGCAAAGGGCAAAACCGTAAAAGTAATTATTGAAACGGGGCTTTTAACGGACGAAGAAAAAGCAACCGCCACCCGTCTTTCCTGTGAAGCAGGCGCGCATTTCGTAAAAACTTGCACGGGCGTATCTAAAGGCGTTGCTACGGTAGAAGATATCAAACTGATGAAGGCAAATTTAAGCGGAAACGCGGTGCTGAAAGCTTCGGCAGGGATTCGTTCTTACGCGGACGCGCAAGCGTTGATTGAGGCAGGGGCAGACCGTCTTGGCACTTCCGCAGGTATGGCAATCGTAACGGATGCGCCCAAAGCATAAGGCAGGGGGAGCTATGGCTAAAATTATCGGTCCCGGATCACTCATCGTAGACGTAACGGGGTTTGCCCCTCACCTTCCCGTAGCGGGGGAAACCACCAAAGGTAGCGCTTTGCGTTTTGGCCCCGGGGGAAAGGGTAGCAACCAAATGACCGCCGCGCACCGCGCGGGCTGTGAGGTGAAAATTATCGGCAACCGTGGGGACGACGTGTTGGGCGCAATCCTAAAAAAGCACTACGATGCCGAAGGGATGAGTGAGGAGTATATCACCGTGGATCCCCAAGGGGAAACGGGTAGCGCCCTAATTGAAATTGATGAAAGCGACGCGCAAAACCGCATAATCGTAATTCTTGCGGGGAACGAAAAGGTGGATAGAGAACAAGTATACGCCGCAGAAAAGGATTTTACGGATGCGGACGCCGTTCTTACGCAGTTTGAAACCACCACCGAAGCGGTGCTTGCCACCAAGGAGCTTGCCCAAAAATACGGCAAACCTTTTATTCTAAACCCCGCCCCCTATATAGCCGTTCCCAAGGAACTGTTTAACGGCGTGGACTTCGTAACCCCCAACGAAACCGAAGCGGAAGCATTTACGGGCGTTGCGGTGAATACGGATGAAGACTTAAAAAAGGCGGCGCAAGCCTTCTTTGCTTTGGGGGTAAAGAACGTGGTTATCACGCTTGGCTCCCGCGGGGCGTATTTCACGGACGGCAAGCAGGAAATCCGCGTGCCTTGCTTAAAGGTAAAAGCGGTAGAAACCACGGGCGCAGGGGATGCGTTTAACGGCGGTTTGGCAACGGCTATTGCCGAAAAAATGCCCATGGACATAGCACTAAAATTTGCAACCTGCACGGCGGCAATTTCGGTTACCCGTTTGGGGTCTTCCCAGTCTATGCCCTATCGCCATGAAATCGCCGCGCTGATGGAAAAAGAATTCGGGGTTAAAATTTAACGTTTTTGGAGAAAATATAGAAAAGAAACGGGCACCCCGAATTTTGGGGTGCCCGCATTCATTTTTTAGCTGGGTGCAACAAAAGTATGGCGAACAAGCGTTTTTAATCATTGATTATTCGTGTGCGTTGCGTAGTTTTGGGCGCGGAATTCGGTGGGGGTTAGCCCGTTGTTGTAGCGGAAAAATTTAATCAGCGCGCCGTCGTCGGTAAAGGCGGCGGCTTCAGCAATTTCCTTAATGGAAAGGTTGGTGTTGATTAGCAGGCTTTTCACAAATCCGTTGCGTTCGCTATCAATATATTTTTTAAGGGGTAGCCCCGTATTCTTTATAAACAGCTTGGAAAGATAATCGGGGTTATACCCGAATTTTTCAGCCACACCGCTTACGGTGGGCGCAGAAGAAACGTGTACCCGAATATAGTCCGCAATTTCCGAAAAAAGCTTGTTGCTTTTTATTTGCGCGTGGCGGTTTAACAGCATCAGCGCAATTTCGCACTCAATTATGGAAGGGGCTGCGCCGATGGTAGAAAGGTGGTTTAAGCGGCGAAATAAAAGATTGTAGTTATAATAGTCGTTCACG
>JAZUCI010000115.1:0-27647 GCA_045639045.1 Christensenellaceae bacterium | reverse complement strand
TGTGGGCCAAGGAGTTGAACTGGTGTATTGTCTTCCTAAGACCGCTTGGCCCCCGACTTGGCTTCGTTCGTTCACCCTCATAAGTCCATTCAATATTCGCAAGCGATTGCGATTCCACCATCCGCAACTCTCTTTCCGCCGCCCGAATATCTACTACTCTTAATCATCGGTTTATTATTAAATTTTCTTTATTTTAGCACTTTTTATGCGTGCCGTCAACCGTTTTCGTTAATTTTTACGGTTTTTTTGGCTTTTACGCCATGCAATCTTCGTAAATGGGGAACTTTTTGCAGGTTTCTGCAACTTCCGCCGCTACCTTTTCTTTGCTATTTTCAAAGTCGGTTACAACCAAGTACATCCATTCCGCAATTTTTTCCATTTCCGCTTCCTTAAAGCCACGGGTGGTTACGGCGGGAGTACCTACGCGGATACCGCTGGTAACGAAGGGGCTTTGGGGATCGTTGGGAACGGCGTTTTTATTTACCGTAATATGAACTTCATCCAACTTCTTTTCCAATTCCTTACCCGTGATACCGAAGTTTTGTAAATCAACGAGCATCAAGTGGTTATCCGTGCCGCCCGAAACAAGGTTAAAGCCGCGTTTTACCAAAGCGGTAGCCAAAGCGTTTGCATTTTTCACGATTTGCTTTTGATATTCTACGAATTCGGGGGTAAGCGCTTCCTTAAACGCAACAGCCTTTGCCGCAATGATATGCATTAAAGGACCGCCTTGAATGCCGGGGAAAATCGCCTTATCAATTTGTTTCGCGTATTGTTCTTTGCAAAGAATTAAACCGCCACGGGGACCGCGAAGGGTTTTGTGGGTGGTGGTAGTAACTACGTCTGCATAAGGAACGGGGTTTTCGTGTAAGCCTGCCGCAACCAAACCTGCAATGTGCGCCATATCTACCATAAAATAAGCGCCAACTTCATCTGCAATTTCACGGAAGCGTTTGAAATCGATTGCGCGCGCGTAAGCGGATGCGCCTGCCAAAATCAACTTGGGCTTGCATTCTTTTGCCTTTTTCAATACTTCGTCGTAATCAATTCTACCTTCGGTATCCGAAACACCGTAGGGAACGATATTGAAGTATTTACCCGAAATGTTTACGGGAGAACCGTGAGAAAGGTGACCGCCGTGCGCCAAGCTCATGGATAATACGGTGTCCCCGGGTTGCAAAAGGGCAAAGAATACGGCAAGGTTTGCCGATGCGCCGCTGTGGGGTTGTACGTTAGCGTGGTCTGCGCCAAACAGTTTTTTAGCGCGTTCACGGGCTAAATCTTCCACTACGTCTACGTATTCGCAGCCGCCGTAATAACGGTGCCCGGGATAACCTTCGGCATATTTATTGGTTAAAATAGTACCTGCAGCCATCCAAACCGCCTTGCTTACGATGTTTTCCGAAGCAATCAGTTCTACGTTGCCTTGTTGGCGTTTCAGTTCCTTGTCCGTTGCGGCAAAAAGTTCCGCATCGAATTGTTCCAGTTCGCGAAAATTCATTGTTTATCTCCTTTTATTGTTTTTCTATTGTAAACGTGGCTTTTGCCACCATCGTTTCCGCTTGATTTAAAATTGCAAATACGTAACCGTTTTCGGTTTGCTTTCGGTAAATGGAAAGCGTATCCCCTTCCCTAGATTCCGCAAGATAATGGATTTCCACTTCTTTCACCGTGAATTCCTCAAAAAAGGCAAGGGAGAAGGTGTCCATTAAAAAACGCACGTACGATACGTTATTGCAATGCTTGGAATAATCCAAATCCGTATAGCGTACGGGGCGAACGTCCACCCTTTCTTCCGCTAGGGGTTGATACGTAATTTTCGTAAAAGTTAAGGGGGCGAATTCGGTTTCGTCCTGCCCGTCCGTAGGATATTCTACCGAAGAAAGCTTGCGAATTTTCCGTGTTTCCCCGTCAATCACGCACATTTCGGTAATGCCCGAAGCAAGAAGTTCTTCCCCTTGTTCCATACGAAATCTTCTGGTTACCTTCACAAGGCCGGGCGCATCTACGCGCGTGCGGAATTCGTAAGGATGCAACATTTTTAACCGACGGTTAAAAGAAATTTTCGTTTTCGCCGTTACCCATAGCGCGCCGTAGGTATGGCGCAAGGTAACGCCGTCTTTCCCTATTTTATCCACGTGCTCGGTCATTGCGTCCTGAAAAAGGTGAAAAACACTTTCTACGGACATATAGTAATGGTCAAGCTCGGAATAGGTTGTGTTTCCCGTTTTTAGGTATTCGCGCATACGTTCTCTCCCTCAAATTGGCTTTGGTACAGTTCAGCATAAAACCCTTTTTGCGCCAACAATTCCACGTGCGTGCCTTGTTCAATCACGTTGCCGTCCTTCATAACCAATATGCGGTCCGCTTGTTGGATTGTTGAAAGGCGATGCGCTACGATAAAGGACGTTTTCCCTTCCATAAGTAGGTGGAAGGCGTCCGTAATGCGCTTTTCGGTACGGGTATCTACCGAAGAGGTTGCTTCGTCTAAAATCAGCATGGGCGGGCGAAGTAACATTACGCGCGCGATGCAAAGTAATTGGCGTTCGCCCACGGATAAGCCGCCGCCATCCGAAATTACGGTATCGTAACCGTTCGGAAGACGAGAAATAAAGCCGTGCGCGTGCGACAAGCGACACGCGGTTTCAATTTCTTCGCGCGTGGCATTGGGTTTTCCAAGCGCAACGTTTTCCGCAACCGTGCCTTGCATAATCCAAGTATCTTGCAACACCATACCGTAGCTTTCGCGCAAAGATTTGCGGGTAACTGCAGTTACGGGGTTTCCGTCCACTTGAATTACCCCGTCGTTTACGTCGTAAAAGCGCATCAGTAGGTTGATTAAGGTGGTTTTACCGCAACCCGTGGGCCCAACGATTGCCGTTTTTTGCCCGCGTTCTACTTTTAGGTTGAAGTTTTGCAGTAAAGGTTTATCTTCGCGATAGGAAAAGTTGACGTTTTCCACGCTAACTTCCCCTTTTGCCGTTAAGGCGGGAAGTTCTTGATCCGAAACTTCTTCCTCCTCCCCAAGGAAGGTGAAAATCCTGCCAAGGCAAGCGAAGGCGTTTTGCAATTCCGCAAGGACCGAAGTAATTTCGTTAAAGGGTTTGGTATACTGGTTGGCGTAAGTTAAAACGCCCGAAAGCATACCAACCGAAAGGGTTGCGCCTAAAATTCCGCCGCCAATACACAAAAACGCGCTTAAAGTAACGACGCAAGCGTAAATTAACGCGTTTACGAAGCGAGTTAACGGATTGGTAAGCGAAGAAAAGAAGGTGGCGCGGAAGGTAATGCGCTTTAAATCTTCGTTAATTTCGTTAAAGCGGTGTAAGGCGGTTTCTTCGTAGCCGTAGGCTTGAACGGTTTTTAGCCCCGAAACCATTTCGTTCATTAGCGCGGTTTGTTTTCCGCGAATTTCCGCTTGCTTGGTAAAAGAATGATACGCGCCCTTGGAAATAAAGCGGGCAACCAGCAAGGAAATGGGGGTTAAACAAAATAAGGCAAGCGCGATAATCCAGTTTAGGAAGAACAAAATGCCAAGCGTTCCAACGATGGTAAATAGCCCCGAAACGAATTGGGAAAAGCCCATAAGAAGCCCATCCGCCACTTGTTCTACGTCCGCAACCACAACGCCGACGGTATCCCCCACGGCGCGGTTATCCAAGTATTTTAAGGGTAAACGGTGCAGTTTTTCCGCGCAAGCGTTTCGAAGGCGCAAGGTTACGCCCGCAACCACTTTGGCGTTCATAAAATCTTTTACCCATTCCGCAAAACAAACGATGGCGATACAACCCGCCGAAAGGGTAAGATAATAAGAAAGCGTTTCTAAAGTGACCTTGCCTTCCCCTATCATTTGATCGATAGCAAAACCGAACAAAATAGGTACGGTAAGGGTGAACGCAACCGAAATAAGCGTTGCAACGGTTGCAAGAATAAATTTGGGCGCGTCCTTTTTTAAGTAAGGATACAAAAGTTTGATTGCCTGTGTTTTACGCATGCTGTTCACCCCCCGTTTGCGAGTGATGAATTTCACGGTAAGTTTCGCAAGAAGAAAGCAAATCGCTATGCTTACCCACACCAATAACGGCGCCGTGTTCTAACACCAAAATCAAGTCCGCGTGCGAAAGAGACGCCGTACGTTGGGATACGATAAACACGGTGGGCGCGTAAGGCAGTTTTTTGATTGCCGCCCTTAAACGCGCTTCGGTAGCGTAGTCCAAAGCGGAGGCGCTATCGTCCAACACCAAAATTTCGGGCTTTTTCACAAGCGCGCGCGCAATGGACAGGCGTTGCTTTTGCCCACCCGAAAAGTTGGCGCCGCTTTGCGCAACGGGGGCGGAAAGCCCACCCTTTTCACGCACGGTATCCGCAATTTGCGCGGCGGTAAGGGCGTTCCACAGTTCTTCGTCCGAAGCGGAGGGATTCCCCATACGAAGATTATCCGCAACGGTGCCTTGTATCAGTTCGGTTTTTTGCATTACGAAACCGATTCTTGCGCGGATTTCCCCCACCGAATAACTGTTTAGAGGTTTGCCGTTATATATAATTTCCCCTTCGCTAGCATCGTAAAAGCGAGCAAGGAGCGCGACGAGTGAACTTTTGCCGCTACCCGTTCCCCCAATAACACCCACGGTTTGACCGGGGAGCACGGAGAAGGTAATATCCGTAAGGGCGTTTTTCCCTTCACCGTAACGCATGGAAACCGAACGGAAGGCAAGGTATTCGCTTTCACTAGTTTCCCCTACTTGCGCTTGGGGTTGAGATGCGGTATTTTCCAAAAGCGCGGAAAGGCGTTTCCCCGCCGCTAAACTTTTAGAAACGAGCAAAATTAGGTTGGCAAGTTTGATAAGTTCTACCAAAATTTGCCCCATATACTGATAAACGGCAACGACTTGCCCTTGGGAAAGGGTTCCAGCGTTTACTTTAACGCCGCCAAAATACAAAAGCGCGATGATGGCAAGGTTTACAATGGCGTAAGTGAAGGGGTTTAAAAGCGAGGAAACACGCGCGACCAGCGTTTGCCCGCGATATAGGGCTTCCGTTTTTTTGCGGTAGTCGGCGTGAAAGCGTTCCTCCTCCCCAAAGGCGCGAATAACGCGCGTTCCCGTAAGGGTTTCGCGGGTTGATGCGGTAACATCGTCTAACGCCCTTTGGTTTTTGCCGTAACGGGGCGTAGTATACAAAAGCACGAAGAAAACCACCAAAAAAAGAAGGGGAACGGCAACCGCAAACACAATGGACAAGCTTGCGTCTATCGTAATTGCCATAATCCACGCGCCAAACACCACGAAAGGCGAACGAAGTAAAAGGCGTAAAAATAGGTTTACACCCGTTTGTAATTGATTGGTATCGCTGGTTAGCGAAGTTAATAGGCGGGGCACACCGATTTTATCCGTTTCGGAAAAGGGTAGGTTTACCGTTTTTTGGAATAATTTTTCACGGATTTCCGCCGCGTAGCCAACTGCCGATTTTGCGGCAAAGAATTGACCGAGCAAACTAAATCCCAACCCAACGAACCCTACGGCAACCATAATTAAGGCAACGGTAACGATATAGCTGCGATCCCCGTTCGTAATGCCTACGTCAATAATTTTAGCAACGAACAAAGGGATAGTAAGTTCCAAAAGCGCTTCTACCAATTTACACAAGGGGGCAAGAACGGCGATCCCCGAAAATTTACGAAAAGACGAATAAATCTGTTTCATAACTCCCCCCTTATAATTTTCCTATTCTATTATACCATACCTTTTTGCCTTTGGCAAACGCTTTTCAAAAAAATAAAAAAGTAGCGGTTATTTTCCGCTACTTTTTTTCGCTTTCTACGTATCTTTCTAAAAAAGATACGTCTAATTTCCATTCGCCAACAAGGTTTAGGCGTTTATGCCGATCGTTCGCTTCACCAAGCGCTTTGCGGTATTCCACGTAAGTGCAACCGTTTACCTTGCAAAAGTGCTTTTGGGCGCGATCCTCCCCGCCCGTAAGTTGGGTTCTACCGATATGAATAACGGAGTGGCAAGATTTACAAACCGCCAAGATATCCGTAAGTTTTTGCACGGCGGTTTCTTCATCGTAATCCCATTTTTCGTGCGCTTCCAAACGGCTAGTCGCCCTGCCGCATATGCGGCATTTTCCCCCTGCGCGCTCGTACGCGTCCTTCCTTAAAAAATCCCACGCTTTTTTAGATAAAAGACTTCTTAAATTGGAGCCCCAAACGCTATCCGGCACTAATTCAAATTCCAGTTTCATATTTCCTTTTACAAAAACTGCCACCTTAAGGTGGCAGTTCGGATTTTATTTCGCGTATTCAACGCCACGGGTTTCGCGGATAACGTTGACTTTGATTTGACCGGGATATTCTAATTCCTGTTCAATCTTTTTCGCAATATCTTTTGCAAGGAATAAGGTTTGCGCGTCGTCAATTTGTTCGGGTTTAACGATTACGCGAACTTCCCTACCCGCTTGAATTGCGTAAGATTTATCTACGCCGCTAAAGCTGCTTGCGATACCTTCCAACTGTTGTAAACGTTTTACGTAGTTGGTGTTGGTTTCCCTTCTTGCGCCGGGGCGAGCGCCCGAGATTGCGTCTGCCGCTTGAATCAGGACGGCTTCCACAGTTTTAGGCTCCACGTCACCGTGATGGGCTTGAATTGCGTTGATAACGTTATTGGATTCGCGGTACTTTTTCGCGATATCCGCGCCGATTTGAATATGGGTACCTTCCACTTCAAAGTCTACCGCTTTACCGATATCGTGCAATAAACCCGCGCGTTTAGCAAAGTTTACGTCTACGCCAAGTTCACCCGCCAAGGAGCCCGCGATGTGCGAAACTTCGATGGAGTGTTGGAGTACGTTTTGACCGTAACTGGTACGGAATTTTAACCTACCAAGCAGTTTGATAAGTTCGGGATGCAAGCCGAAAATTCCGCATTCGAACATTGCGCTTTCGCCCGCTTCCTTAATTTGTTGATCTAATTCTTTTTTCACCTTTTCAACCGTTTCTTCAATGCGGGCGGGATGAATACGGCCGTCTGCAATCAGTTTTTCCAAGGTGATACGCGCGGTTTCCCTTCTAACGGGATCAAAGCCCGAAACGATAACTACTTCGGGGGTATCGTCGATGATAAGTTCAATACCCGTTGCGTTTTCAATAGCTTTGATGTTGCGGCCTTCCCTACCGATGATACGCGCTTTCATATCGTCGTTGGGAAGAGGAATTACCGAAACCGTGGTTTCAGAAGCGTGATCCGAAGCGCATTTTTGGATAGCAAGGGAGATAATGCTGCGGGCTTTCTTTTCCGCGTCCTCCTTGGCTTCTTGCTCAATGGCGCGAACCGAAACGGCTGCATCCTTTCTTGCTTCATCCGTAATCGCTTCAATCAGTTGTTGCTTTGCTTCTTCTTTGGAAAGTTGCGCGACTTTTTCAATTTCTTGCACCATAAGATCGTGCTGGCGATTGATTTGTTCTTGCAACTTTTCAATTTCCGCTTCCTTTTCGGTTAAGCGGCGTTGGTGCTGTTCAACCGCTTCGTTCTTTTTTTGCAAGGTTTCTTCCTTTTTATCCAAGGCTTCTTCCTTTTGAATTAAGCGGTTTTCCGTTCTTTGTAATTCTTGTTTCTTTTCTCTGGATTCGCGTTCAAATTCGTTGCGAATCTTTAAGTCCTGTTCTTTGGCTTCCAGAATTGCTTCTTTTTTAATTGATTTTGCTTCATTTTCCGCGTCGTCAAGCATTTTGGCAACTACCGTTTTTGCAGCGCCAACCTTTCTATCCGTTGTCCGTTTATAAATGAAATAACCTAAAAAACCACCTACGCCGCCAAATACGAGGGCGCAGACAATTCCAACGACGGCAACCAAGCCGCCTTGCGCTAAGAACAGGGGTAACGTTTGTGCTAACATCCGTTAAAACCTCCTGTATTAATATTTAGTGTTAAACACGCATACATTGTACACCTTTTTGCTTAAAATGTCAATGCCTACCGTGAAAACATTTCTATTTTTTCGCGTTTTGCTTTCCCTTATTTATGTTTTGCGTGCTTATATTCGGGATCTGCTGCTTTTTCGCGAATTTTCCCTTCGATTTCATCCATTAAATCGGGGTTTGCAATCAAATAATCGCGAACTTTTTCTTTGCCGTTTGCAATGCGTTCGCCGTTATACGAATACCACGCGCCGCTTTTTTCAAGCACTTCGTATTCCGCGCCCATATCAATGATACAACCGGGGCGAGAAATTCCTTCCCCAAACATAATATCGAATTCCGCCGTGCGGAAGGGAGGCGCAAGTTTGTTTTTAACGATTTTTGCCTTGGTGTGGCTACCGAAAACGCCGTCGCTATCTTTCAGCGCATCCGATTTTCTTACGTCAATACGCACCGAAGTATAGAATTTTAACGCTTTACCGCCGGGGGTTACTTCGGGGTTACCAAACATAATACCCACCTTTTCGCGAAGTTGGTTGATGAAAATAATGCAAGTTTTGGATTTATTGGCAACGCTTGCAAGTTTACGGAGCGCACGCGACATTAAACGCGCTTGCAAACCAACGGAGTTATCCCCCATATTCCCTTCGATTTCCGCTTTGGGGGTTAACGCCGCAACCGAGTCTACAACGATTACGTCTACCGCGCCGCTGCGAACTAACGCGTCCGTAATATCCAACGCTTGTTCACCCGTATCGGGTTGGGAAACGTACAATTCATCCAAGTTTACGCCCAATTTTTTCGCGTAAACGGGATCCAACGCGTGTTCCGCATCGATAAACGCTGCAGTTCCGCCCGTTTTTTGCGCTTGCGCGACTACGTGCAATGCAACGGTGGTTTTACCCGAAGATTCAGGACCGTAAATTTCTACGATTCTACCGCGGGGCATCCCGCCGATACCTAACGCTAAATCCAAGGAAAGGCAACCCGTGGGAATTACTTCAATATTCGTATCCCCCGCGCTATCGCCAAGGCGCATGATTGCGCCCTTACCAAAATCCTTTTCAATTTGCGCAAGAACTTGTTCTAATGCTTTTTCTTTTTCGTTCATATACTTAAAACCTCTACTGTTTTTTTATCTCTTCTAACAAATGCGCTAACGCGAAGCGGATTCCTTCCTGCGTTATCGCTTGTCGATCCCCCGCGGCGCGGTGTTGAAAAACGCGAACTCCGCTTGGGGTTGCAACGCCGATATAAAACATCCCGACGGGAGCGTTACCGCTTGGCGTAGGCCCGGCGTTACCCGTGGTGGAAACCGCGAAATCGCACGCGCCCGTTTGGATTAACCCTTGCGCCATTTCTACGGCAGTTTGCGGACTGACCGCACCAAAGGTGGACAGAGTTTCCGCCTTTACGCCAAGGCGCGCCGTTTTAGCGCGTTCGGAATAGCATACCGCGCCCTCATATAGCACGGCGCTTGCGCCAGGGACGGATACCAGTTCCTTAACCACACCGCCGCCCGTAAAGCTTTCCGCAACCGAAAGAGACTTCCCCCTTTCGGTTAAAATGGATATAATTTCTTTGGCAAACGCCCGCATTATTTTGCTTCGTCCTTAAATACCGAACGGTTTTTGATTAAGTAGTTTAACCCCGAAACGATGGTAAGCGCGGTTGCCACGAATAAAAGCACGTTGCCCGTCCAATATAACCATTCTACCTTGGGGAATTGCAATGCGAACATTAAAGCGATCATTGCTACGTCCTGCACGAAAGTTTTATACTTTCCAAGTTTATCCGCAGCCATTACGAATCCCGTTTTTGCCGCAACTTGTCTAAAACCGCTAATCATCAACTCGCGCGCAATAATTACCGCAACGCAAGCAGCGCCCGCAACGGGAACTAAAACGCCCGTAGCAACAAGCAAAATAAGAGCGGTAGAAACCAAAACCTTATCTGCAATGGGATCTAAAAATTTGCCTAAATTGGTTACTAAATTATATTTACGCGCAATTTTGCCATCTAAAAAGTCCGTAATAGACGCGATTGCAAAAACTGCTAATGCAAAAATATAATTGTACGGAATTTGCTTTAAGAAAAACAACGCCGCAAATACGGGTACCAAAATTAAACGTAAGCAAGAAAGTTTATTGGGTAAATTCATTTTCATTTCCTTCTTTATAATTATTTATTCACGGATTGGGCAATTGCCGTACCGTAAAAATCATAGTTTTTATAGCGATTTAGGGTAACGGGATAGCGTTCCCCTTGCACGCCTTCCTCGGCCGTGAAGTACACCACGCCGTCGATATCGGGGGCTTGGAAATCCGCGCGCCCAATAAAGCACCCTTTTTCATAATCAATGCCGTCGCAAAGCACCGAAAGGGTTTTGCCAAGTAAGTTTTCCGCGCGCGCTATTGCGTTTTCCGCTTGTGCGCTTGCAAGGCGTTTTACGCGCGCTTTCTTTTCCCTTGCGGGAATTTGATTGGGAAGTTTTGCCGCCGCCGTTCCTTCCTCCTTAGAATAAGCGAAAAAGCCAACGTTATCTAATTTTGCAATTCTAAGGAACCTTTCCAGCGTTTGCACGTTTTCTTCGGTTTCCCCGGGGAAGCCTGCAATAAAGGTACTGCGAATTGCAATATTCGGTACGCTGCCGCGTAGGCGGTTTACCAAATCCAAATAGGATTGGTACGTTCCCTTGCGATTCATACGCTTTAACACCGCGTCGTCCGCGTGTTGCAAAGGGATATCCAAATATTTGATAATCTTGGGGTTGGAGGCAATTTCGCTTATCAGTTCGTTATCAATCCGTTCGGGATAGCAATACAGCAAGCGGACTGCCCCAACGTTGGGAAGGGCAGTTAATTTTTGCAGTAGGGAAACAAGGGCGGGTTTACCGTATAGATCTTCCCCATAGCGCGTTACGTCCTGCGCTACCAATAAAAGTTCGGAAACCTCCCCTAAATTTTCCGCTTCGGTAAGCAAATCCTCCATGGGGGTGGAAATATATCTACCGCGAATTTTAGGAATTAAGCAGTAGGTACAATGGTTATCGCAACCGTCTGCAATTTTTAGGTACGCGTAATGTAAGGGGGTAGTCAAAACGCGGGTTTGAATATCCGTTCCCTGCCCTTTGCCTACGATGTTTTCCCTACCCGTTTGGTAAGAACGAACAACCGCTTCCACAAGCGCGTCGTAATCTTGAAAGCCTGCAAAAACGTCCGCTTCGGTAAGACCTTCGAAAAGTTCGCCTGGCGCAAGTTGGGGTAAGCACCCCGTAACCACTAATTTTTCCAGCTCCCCACTTTTTAACGCGGCAAGTTCTAATACCGTTTCTACCGCTTCCTTCCGGGCGCTTTCCAAAAAAGCGCAGGTATTTACCATTAAAATTTGCGCGGTTTCGGGATCGTTCGTAAGAATTGCGCCCGCATCCGTAAAACGGCGGATTGCTTTTTCGGTATCCACGCGGTTTTTATCGCAACCAAGGGAGATAAATCCCACTTTTTTGCCTTGTAATTGCTTATTCTTCTCCATTTTCGTATTTTTCCACAAATTCGTCGTACGTCATTAGCACTTTACGGGTGCGGTTGCCTTCAAAGGCGGAAATAAAGCCCTTTTCGGTCATCTCGTCAATAATACTGCCTGCGCGGGCAAAGCCGATACGCAGTTTTCTTTGGAGCATGGAGGTAGAAGCGGATTGCGCGCGAACTACTTCGCGCAACGCGTCGATAAACAAGGGGTCTTGATCGGCAGTTCCCCTGCCGCCGCCGACGCCACGTTCTTGCGCGTCTTCTTCCTGCCGTTCGGGGCGGTTGAGCATTTCTTCCACCTCCTTACTGTAATACGCTTTGTTGCGTTCACGGATAAAGCCGACGATGGTTTTTACTTCTTCGGTATCCGCGAACACGCCTTGCAAGCGCAAGGGGCTTTGGCGAACGCCGTCCGAGAACAAAAGGTCCCCCATACCAAGCAAGTTTTCCGCGCCGCCTTCGTTTAAGATGGTGATGGAGTCCGCCGCGTTAGTTACGCGGAAGGAAATACGCGCGGGAAGGTTTGCCTTGATTACACCCGTGATTACGTCTACCGAAGGACGTTGGGTTGCCAAAATTAAGTGGATACCCGCAGCGCGCGCTTTTTGGGCAATTTTTACGATGCCGTCCTCCATCGCCTTTTTGTTCTTCATCATTAAATCGTTCAATTCGTCTACGATAATCACGATTTTGGGAAGTTTTCTTTGGTTAGGCTTACGGCTTGCGTTATATTCTTCTAAATTTCTAACTTCGGCTTCGCTAAACGTAGTGAAACGGCGTTCCATTTCTTCTACCGCCCAACCGAAAATTTTGATTGCCTTGTTTACGTCCGTAACAGGATCGGGCAATAATAGGTGCGGAACTTTGCGGAACATGGTAAATTCTACCGTTTTGGGGTCGATAAGAACCAAACGCAAATCCTCGGGCGAATATTTCATGATTAAGCTTAAAATCATGGTGGTTAAGCATACGCTTTTCCCCGTACCCGTGCTACCTGCAACCAGCATATGGGGCATTTTGGTGATGTCGCACACCACGTTTTCCCCCGAAATATCTTGGCCGAGCGCAAAGGTTAAAGAGCCCGCTTTACTGTTACGGAACACGCTATCCTGCATTATGGGTTTCATACCGACGGTATAGCGCGAACGGTTTGCCACTTCTACGCCAACCAGATCCTTGCCCGGGATGGGCGCTTCCACACGGACTGCGTCCTTTGCTTGCAAACGCATGGTAATATCTTCCGCGTAGGGCGGGATTCGTTTTACCGAAATGCTGGGGGGAAGGGAAAGTTCAAAGCGAGAGAATGCGGGGCCGTTAATTACGTTTACGACGGTTGCGGGAATTTTAAAGCCCATCAACGTTTCTTCAATGATATGCGAGCGTTCTGCATTTTCCGCCGCGAAGTTTTCCGCTTTAACCGCGTAATCGCGAAGCATATCCGTGGAGGGGGCTACGTAGTGATACGCCAAGGGCATTTCTTCCGTAGGGGACGTTAACGGCTCTTGGGGAACGGCTTGCGCGCGTTCGGGCGCGGAAGCGCTTGCATACTGCGCGCGCATAGCGGGGCGAACGGGGGGCGCAACGGGAATTTCGGGCGATTGCGGTTCGCTTTTCACCGAGAAGGTTTCTTCCCTTTCAAAATCAAACCCAACCGAGGATAGGGGCGTGCCGTCCGATTCTTCTTCCAACCCCGGCTCTACGGGGCGGGGGGAATAGGGATTGACGGATTCCACGGGAATATCCCTGGGAAATTCTTCTTGCCTGGTAGGATTTACGCGCGAGAAATTTACCCCGTACGAAGGCGCGGAAGATACCGTGTTTTGACGGGTGTACGGGAATTCTTCTTGCGAAGGAATTCGCGTGGGTGTGGGATTGGTAAAGGAATCGCTAAACGTTTCTTCCGTACGGTAGGTTTCACGCGTAGGTTCGGTGAAGGTTTCTTCCGTACGGTAAGTTTCGCGAACGGGAGTGATAGGCGCGGGCGCAGGTTGCGCGTAGGTAACGCCTTCCCCATCCGTGAAACGGTTTACGCCGCTGCCGGGTACGGGTTTTAAGGGCGTTCCGCCGCCTTGGAAAGGTTGAGGAATTACCGAAGGGGGCGTTTTGATGTAATTTAACTTTTGCGCGTAATCCTTGCGATAGGATTCCAAATCCTGACCTTGGGAAAAATCAAGCTGTTCTTTGCCACGGTTCGGATACAAAATTTTCAAGCTTTCGCTACGGCTATCCCCTTTTTTTATTTCCTTTTTCGTTTTTAATTCAAACACAGCGTTACCGAAATAGCGTTCGGTATTGCTTTGTACGTTTTGGCGATTTTCTTCCGCTTCAAAATCAAAATTCGTAACGGGATAGGCCTTTACCCCGCCGATATCCTTGGGGGCTTCGCGGTACACGTCCCCCTTCCCCTTGGGCGCGGATTTCTTTTTTTGCTTTTCGGTAGGGCCGTTCGTGATGCGAACGTATACCGAATACACGCAAAGAAGGGTGATAAAGCCAAATACGATGGCTGCCCCTACGGCGGAAATTAAGGAAATAACGGGATAGCACAACATGGAAATCAGCGCGCCGCCCACCGTTACTTCGGAAAAAGATTCTTGCCCCATTGCATAACATACTTTTACGTAATCCGAAAAGGATTCCGCGGGAAAATCCAAGGTTAAAATTACGTGCAGGCAAGCCACTAAAGAAAGAACGCCGATAAATAAGGTGAAAGCAAGAGAAAATTCTAAAGAGGGACGCTTACCCGAAACGAGCAACACGCCCGTATACAGCAACGCGCACAAAACGGCAAAAGCGGCAAACCCAAACGCGCCGTACATAATCGCGCGTACGTTTGCGCCAAAGGAACCGAGAAGGCTTCCCCCCGTTAGCACGACGATGAACGTAAGCAAGGAAAAAAGGACGAGTACCATGCCGAAAGTTTCCGCAGTTACTATCCGTTTTGCCGTATCGTTTTTTCTTCTAAATCCGTTCACGCCTATTACCCCGTTTAATCGTTTTTTATTCTAAAGACATTATACCATATCTTGAGGGAAATTTCAACACCTACACAAGAAAAAACGCGAAAAAGTACGGACTTTTTTCGCGTTTTTACAATTTTGCCCCGTAGGGGCATAGATACCGTTCGTATTTGGGGGTTATTTTACCGCGTTAAGAAACGCCGAGCGCACGTCCGCTTCCTTTCCTTCTTGGAAAACGGCGGAAACGGCAAGTTTTTCGGGATTGAAAATTTCGCGTATCGCATCGTTGACCGATTCTACGGTTACGGTGTTCATTTCCGCAAGTTTTCTTTCCATATCGTAAGTTCCCCCCGTTAAAAGGGCGTGTTTGCCAAGAACGAGCATTTGGGTGGCTACGTTATCTTGACTAAACACGAAGGACGCCTTCATTTGTTCCTTTGCGCGCGTAAATTCGCTTTTGGTAATCCCCTTTTGGGAAAAATTGGATAGCAGGCTTGCAATCGCTGCGGAGGCTTCGGTTGCGCGGGCGGAATTTACCCCAGCGTAAACGCAGATATCACCGCCGCCAAGATAGGAAGAACGCATAGTGTATACCGAATACGCAAGCCCCAACTCCTCACGGATTTTTTGAAACAAACGGCTACTCATACTTCCGCCGAGTACGGCGCCTGCCAAGGTGAGCGCGTTTGCGCTTTTATGTTCGTACGCGTACGAAGGGAAATCAAAGCAAAGGTGCGTTTGTTCGATACGTTTGGACTTATATTCCACCCCGTTTTGATAGTGAATTTGCGGAACGGAGGCTACGTAAGGGCGCGTTTCCCATTCGCCGAAGAATTCTTTCGCAAGCGAATAAACTTCCCCTTCGTTCACGTTGCCCGTAACCGAAATTACCACGTTTTGAAGGGCGTAATGCTTTGCCATAAAGGCTTGAATTTCTTCCCTATTAAAACGTTTTACGTTTTCTTCGGTGCCGATAATGGGTTTTCCGTACCCGTTAGCGCCGAAAACGGCAAGGGCGGATAAATCGAAACACAGTTCGTCGGGCGTGTCCTCCCCCATATGGATTTCTTCTAAAATTACGCCTTTTTCTTTTTTCTGCTCTTCTTCGCTAAACAAAGAATTTTGCAGCATATCCGCAAGCACGTTGAAAGCGCGGTTTACGTGCTCCTTCGTGCATTTTACGTAATAGCAAGTGGTATCTTTGGAGGTGAAGGCGTTGATTTGACCGCCGAAATCGTCCACGTATTCGGAGATTGCAAGCGCGCTTCTGTTTTTCGTACCCTTGAACATCATATGTTCAATATAGTGTGAAATTCCGCTTTCCGCTTGGGTTTCGTAGGCGCTGCCTACCCCAACCATAACGCCCACCGAGACGGACATTAAGCCTTGCATGGGCTTTACTAAAACGCGGATTCCGTTTTTTAACTGTAACATCGTATCTCCTTTATCCCATAAGGTTTTCGGAAACGGGGGAAAGAACGAACCCTGCCGAACGGTAAAATTCGATAATCCCCTTCAATACCGAAACGGTAACCGCTTTGGGATGCATTAAAATTAAATCCCCGCTTTTGGGGTTTTTCGTTGCGCGCGCGTAGATTTTTTGGGGATCGCTATCCCGCCAATCTATGGTATCTTTGGACCACATTACGGTTAAATACCCCAATTCTTCCGCCGCCGACAGCGTGACGTTGGAAAAAGAGCCGGATGGGGGCGCAAACAAACGCGTAGAAACGCCCGTAATATCCCGAATAAGGTTTTCGGTAGCGCGAATTTCGTGTAAATTATCCGATAAAGTCAGTTTTGCATGGTCGCGGTGAAAATACCCGTGATTACCCAATTCGTGCCCTTCCAAGGCGATACGGCGTACCACAGCTTCACGCTTGGCGGCAAACGTTCCCCCAATAAAAAAGGTGGCTTTTACGCCCGTTTCGGATAAAATATCCAAAATGGAATTGACTTCCGCTTCCCCTTCGTACACGTTAATCATTAAGGAAACCTTGTTTGCGGTGGTACTGCCCAAATAGTAGGGCTTTGCGCCCCCCTTCCCAAAAATGGGAGAGATTTTTTGGGGTAAAAACCCCACCGCGCAAACGGTAACCGCAAGCAAAACCAAAATACAATTCGTAATCAGCGCGCGATATTTTTCGTTATTTAATTTTTGCAATTTTCCACCCCGCTATTCCGTTCTACCACGATTTTATGTTAGAAAAGAATATTTTAGGACGGATTGATAGGAAAAAAGTATGCGGAACGAGGGGTTCCGCATACCAAATTTCATTTTAAGGGCTATGCCCGTTTCATTTTTATTTAGCCTTCAAACTTTTCCAAAAGCTTTAAGTCAATACCCTTTTCGCCGATCTTGATAACTTCTACTTTTACCGTATCGCCGATATTGAGTACGTCTTCCACCGCGTTGATGCGCTTATCCGAAAGTTTAGAAATGTGAATCATACCGTCCTTACCGGGGGCAAGTTCTACGAACGCGCCCGTTCTGGATAAGATGCGGGCAACCTTACCGATGTACATATCGCCCACTTCGGGATCCTTAGCGATAGACATAATGATTGCCTTCGCGCGGTAAGCGTTGTCCATATTCGTACCAACGGTTGCGATACAAACCTTTCCATCGTCCGTAATATCGATTTTTACGCCGGTATCTTCAATAATCTTGTTGATAACTTTACCGCCGCTACCGATAACTTCACGGATTTTATCGGGATGGATGTTGAAGGAAATAATCTTGGGCGCGTACTTGCTAAGTTCCGCCTTGGGCGCGGGCAAGCAATCCAACATTTTGCCAAGAATAATTTTTCTGCCTTCGTTTGCTTGGGAAATTGCTTGACGCAAAATTGCTTCGTCAATCCCCTTAATTTTAATATCCATTTGGATTGCGGTAATTCCGTTTTCGGTACCTGCAACCTTAAAGTCCATATCGCCAAGGAAGTCTTCCAAGCCTTGAATATCCGTAAGAACGGCAACTTTGCCCGATTCTACGTCCTTAATCAAGCCCATAGCAATCCCTGCAACGGGAGCCTTAATGGGAACGCCTGCATCCATAAGCGCCAAGGTGGAACCGCAAACGCTTGCTTGAGAGGTGGAACCGTTAGAAGAAAGAACTTCGGATACCAAACGAATTGCGTAGGGGAATTCTTCTTCGGAAGGAACAACGGGTTCCAACGCGCGTTCTGCCAAAGCGCCGTGGCCGATTTCGCGGCGACCGGGGCTTCTTAAGGGCTTTGCTTCACCCGAAGCGTAGCCGGGCATGTTGTAGTGGTGCATATATCTTTTGTAGGTTTCTTCGTCCAAGCCTTCCAGCTTTTGAACTTCGGAAATCATACCTAAGGTACAAGTGGTCATAACTTGGGTTTGACCGCGGGTGAACACGCCGCTACCGTGTACGCGGGGTAATACGCCGTTTTCGCACCAAATGGGGCGGATATCCGTAAGGCCGCGGCCGTCCGGACGAACGCCTTCGTTAATAATGCGAGCGCGTACCTTTTCTTTGGTCAAATAGTAAAGCGCGTCGTTCAATTCGCGTTCCATATCGGGATATTTTTCAGCGAAGTGATTTAATACGTCCTTGGTTACCGCGTCTTGCTTTGCGGATCTACCTTGACGGTCGAAATCAGCAAGCGCTTCATCCAAAGCAGCCGAAGCGTAAGCGCGTACGTCTGCATCGATATCAGCGGGAACGTGGTATAAATCCATTTCGCGTTTGGTTTTACCAACAGCGGCAACGATTTCTTCAATGAAAGCGCATTCCTTTTTGATTTCTTCGTGGCCGAACAAAATTGCGCCAACCATTTCATCATCCGAAATTTCCTTGGAGCCTGCTTCTACCATCATGATTGCATCCTTGGTACCTGCAAGGTTCAAGTTTAAGCGGCTTTTTGCGCGTTGTTCTACGTCGGGGTTGATGATGTATTCGCCGTCAACCAAAGCAACTTGTACCGAACCCGTGGGGCCTGCCCAAGGAATATCCGAAATTGCAAGCGCTACGGAAGAGCCGAACATTGCCAAAATTTCGGGGGAAACGTCGGGTTCTACCGAAAGGGCGGTTGCAACTACCGTTACGTCGTTAAAAATGCCCTTGGGGAATAAGGGACGGATGGGACGGTCGATTAAGCGGGAAACCAAAATTGCTTTATCGCTTGCGCGACCTTCACGCTTTTTGAAGCCCCCGGGAATTTTACCAACCGAATACATTTTTTCTTCGTAATCCACCGAAAGGGGGAAGAAATCCATGCCTTCTCTGGGCGTTTCCGCCATGGTTGCGTTAACCATAACTACGGTTTCACCACAGCGCACTAAACACGAACCGTTAGCTTGACCGCCGTATTTGCCCGTTTCCACGGTTACGGTTCTGCCGCCGATTTCGCATTCAAAACTTCTAAAATTTTCTAAATACATGCTACATCTCCTATTTTGCTCTGTTTTTTATAGAAAAAAGGGCGGAATACTGCCCGCCCCTTTCACTTTCATTACTTTCTGAGTTCCAATCTGGCGATAATTTCTCTGTACTTATCCAGGTCGGTTTCTTTTAAGTAGTCCAAAAGACCACGACGCTTACCTACCATTTTAAGCAAACCGCGACGGGTGTGGTTATCATGGGGGTTAGCCTTTAAGTGTTCGTTCAGGTGGTTGATGCGCGAAGTTAAGATTGCGATTTGAACTTCGGAAGAACCGGTATCCCCTTCGTGACGGGCGAAATCCTGAATAATTTGCGTTTTTACTTGTTTATCCATAATATTTTATCCTCCTTTCTATGGACCGTGTGTTCTTAAACCTTGCAGTGCGACGAGTACCCGCATAGCAACGCAAAAGACCGTGTTTAATTATAGCACAATTATTTTACTTTGTAAACTGTTTTAAGCGAAGAATTCCGCTTTTTCCAAAATAATCTTATCCGTTTTATACAAATAGGTGGGTAAATCCTTGGGGGAAGCGTACCGTTCGATGCGATTTTCCGCGTTAAACACGCGTTTGGACACCGCGTTAGCGCCGCAAGCCACGATGGGCGCGGTTTCTTCCATAATATCCACGTTATACACGCACGCTTTTCCTTGCTTGGTAAAGCCTACGTTTTCCAAATTCCCCGCCATATATTTTTGGCGGTACAAATAGTACGGGAAATACCCCGCTTCGCTTAAAATACGGTAAGCGCCCGAAACCATTTGCCCCACTTCCCCTTCGGTTAAACGGGAAACGCGTTCCTTAAGCGCCGAGCCTTTTTTTAAGGATAAAGTGTGAACTGTAACGTTTTCGGGGGCAAGGGCGCACACCTTTTCCATACCGAGCAAAAATTCTTCCGCGCTTTCCCCCGAAAGGCCGGCAATGAAATCCATATTGATATCAAAGCCGAATTCGCGCGCTAAATAAAAGGCCCGTTCGGTTTGGGCGGTGGTGTGTTTTCTACCGATGCGGGCAAGCGTTTCATCCGAAAAAGTTTGGGGGTTTACGCATACGCGGGTAACGCCGAAATCCTTCAGGATTTGCAAGTTTTCACGGGTGATTGCGTCCGGGCGGCCTGCTTCCACCGTATATTCGCAATCCACCCTACCCACCGCTTGCATTATGGAAAGCAAGTTTTCCTTGGGCAAGGAAACGGGAGTACCGCCGCCGATATACACGCTGCGCAGTTTCCCTTGTTTTAGCAAGGGTTTTACCCCTTCAATTTCACGGATTACCGCTTCGGTATAGGGTTGAATAAATTTTTGGCATTTGGAAATTTCCGCCGAAATAAACGAACAGTAATCGCATTTCGTGGGGCAAAAGGGAACGCTGACGAACAGGTTATAATTTTTATCCCCTTTTTCGTAAATGCCCTTTTGTTGGCGCATAATTTCCGCAACCACCTGCGTTTTTTCTTGGGAAACGTCCATTTTATTTTGCAAAAAGGAAAGGGGCTCTACCCCAAGTTCTTCTTGCATATACGCAAGTTTGGTGGGACGAATCCCCGTAAGCGCGCCCCAAGGGGGTTGTTTGCCCGTAACCGCCTTTAACGCGTGGTATACGGCAAGCTTATAAAACCGCTTTTTTTCGCGTTTCACGAGAAGGGGAACTTCGGTAGAAAGGGTTTCCTTGAAGGAAAAAAGGCGTTCGCCTACGGTAACTTCGGCAAACAGGGTTTTCCTTTCTTGCTTACACGTAAGCGTTACGGGAAGTTCGTTAGCCCCCTCGAACAAGTCCAAAATTAGAGAGGCTTCGTAAGTATATTCGGGCAAATTACAAACTAACATACTTTATCCTAAAATCCCGCTAAATAGGGATTGTGTTTCTTTTCCGAACGCAAGGTGGTTTTTTCACCGTGGCCGGGGTAACAAACGAGTTCTTCGGGCAGGGTGAACACCTTTTCGCGCAAAGAAGCAAGCAAAGTGGCGCCGTTACCCGTGGGAAGGTCTACCCTACCCACCGAACGGAAAAATAGCGTATCCCCCGTAAAGAGTGCATTTTCCAATAAAAAGCAGCACGAATCCGCCGAATGCCCGGGGGTGTGAATCACCTGAAAGGGAAAACCTTGGATATCCAAAATTTCCCCGTCCGTAAAGGTTTTATTTACGGTAATGGGAAGGGCTTCTAGTCCAAACATCATTTCCGCAAGGTTTGCTTTCGTGTTGATAAGGCGCGCGGTTTCGGTGTGCGTGTAAACGGGTACGTCCGTTAGGCGAACGAGTTCGCAAACGCCGCCGATATGATCGAAATGGCAATGGGTAAGCAAAATTGCGCTAACGGTTGCGCCGCTTTCCTTCGCTATGCGAAGGATATAATCCGCATCCCCACCGGGATCGATAACCACCGCCTTTTTTTCTTCGGGGTTGATTACTAGCCACGTATTGACCGAAAGCGCGCCCGTATTTAACTGTTTAATGCGATAACTCATGAGGAAGTAGTCCTAAAAACTTCTAAAATATCGGGGTTGGATTCCAATTTTTGCAGTAAAGATTCCAAATCCTTTTTCCCTGCCAAGCGAACGGTTAAATCCACAACCGCCTGTTTCTTTTTATCCACACGCGCGTTTACCGAAGTTAAGCCGACGTTCAAAGCGGAAACGGTGGTAATGATATCGTTTAAGATACCCGTTTTATCCACGGCGCGGATTTTAATGGATGCAAAGAAGCTTGCGTCCTCCGCTTCCGTCCATTTTGCGGGAAGAATACGCTGGGGATCAAACGCGGAAGCGTTGGGGCAATCCGTACGGTGCACCATAACCCCCCTGCCGCGCGAAACGAAGCCCAAAATATTATCCCCGGGCACGGGATTACAGCAACCCGCAAAGCGGATAAGTAGCCCTGAAATACCGCTGATATACACGCTGCCCGTGGCGCTTTTCCCAACGGGTTTTGCGCCTTCGTTAAGGCGTTCTTCTTGCGCGTGTTCCTTTTTATAAATATCAATCAGCTTATAGATGATTTGATTGGTGGTAACCGCGCCAAGCCCTACCGAAGCGTACATTTCTTCCACGGTAGAGAAAGACAGGCGCGCGCTGATGAGTTTGAAACTTTCGGCGGTTAATAGTTTGCCGAATTCATACCCGCGCTTTTTGGTTTCCTGTTCTAACATGGATTTACCAAGGCGGATATTTTCATCCTTCATTTCGCGCTTAAAGAATTGCTTGATTTTTGCGCGCGTTCCCGAGTTTTTAACGACTTTGAGCCAATCCCACGAAGGGCCTTTGGAGGTGTTGGAAGTGATAATTTCTACACGGTCCCCCGTAACCAGTTCGGTGGTTAAAGGCACCATTTTGCCGTTGACTTTCGCGCCCACGCACTTGTTGCCTACCGCGCTGTGGATACTGTACGCGAAGTCGATAGGGGTACTGCCCTTGGGCATATTGCGGACGTCCCCACGGGGGGTAAACACCAAAAGTTCGTCCGAATACAAGTCCCCTTTGATAGAATCTAAAAAGTCCTTGGAATCCTTAAATCCGCCCTGCCATTCCATGGCTTCGCGAATCCAAGAAAGGCGTTCGCCAAGGGTATCTTTATCCTTATGTTCTTTATATTTCCAATGCGCCGCGATACCGAATTCCGCCGTTTTGTGCATTTCCACCGTGCGGATTTGAATTTCTACGGGTTGCCCGTAATTGGTAACTACCGTGGTGTGCAAGGATTGATACATATTCTTTTTAGGGGTAGAAATGTAGTCCTTAATGCGCCCGGGCATGGGGTGCCATTTTTTGTGAATTTTACCGAATACGTCGTAACATTCATCTAGCGTATTCACCACTACGCGTACGGCCGCCAAATCATAGATTTGGTCTAACGTTTTATTTTGGGAATTCATCTTTTTCCAAATGGAATATAGGTGCTTTTGGCGCCCGAAAACTTCCCCATCAATGCCCGATTCGGCAAGCAAAGATTTTACTTCCGCTACCACTTCGGACAACACTTCCTGCCGTTCGCCCATCAAAAAGCGTACGCCGTTCACTAGCCGTTCGTAATCATCGGGGTGCAAATATTTTAAGCATAAGTCGTCCAATTCGCATTTGATATGAGAAATACCAAGGCGACCCGCCAAGGGGCAGTAAATTTCCAACGTTTCTTTGGCAAGGCGCTGTTGGCGTTCGTACGAAAGGTACTGTAAGGAACGCATATTGTGAAGGCGATCCGCAAGTTTAATAATAATAACGCGGATATCCTTTGCCATAGCAACGAAGATTTTGCGGAAGTTTTCCGCTTGCTCCTCTTCTAAAGAAGTAAATACGATTTGGCTAAGCTTGGTTACCCCTTCTACAAGTTCTAAAACGCCCGAACCGAACATACGGCTGAGTTCCGCGTTGTCTGCGGCGGTATCTTCTAACACGTCGTGCAAAAAGGCGGCGGCAACCGCTTGCTCGTCCAAACCTAAATCCAATAAAATTTCCGCAACCGCCATGGGGTGAATGATATACGGTTCCCCCGAAGCGCGCTTTTGATCGCCGTGTTTTTCCAACGCGAAACGGTAGGCGGATTCGCATAATGCGGCGCCATCGGTACGGAAGTTGTTATGCAGTTTTTCAAGTAAGGCTTGTTCGTTTATCATAGTTTTTCCTGCAATTTTTTTACCGTTTGATAAATTTTACTGTTTTCTAATGGGTTTTTGACTTGTTTATTGATGCCAAGCGTTCCGCCGAAGGTTTCAAAAATACCAAGTTCCAAGAAACATTCCACCGCAAAAATCACTTGGTAGGGATTTTCCCCACCCAGCGCGCGGTATGCGGAAAGCCCGTCGTAAGCGGAAATTCTACCCGCGGTTTTTACTGCCGCAAATACTTTGAAAAATTCCGCGCGATCCAGCGATAATCCCTTAATTTCTTCCTTAAAAGGAAGAACGCCGTGCATAACCACCGTTTGACCGCGGAATTTACCCGCGTAAGATAAGGGGGTATCCAAATAAATAACGGTGTGATATTCTTGCGTATCCGCGTCTACGTCGGGAGCGAAAAGCAAGGAGTTGTGTAAATTGTTAAAGTTGCTTGCAAACGCGTAAGCAGGCAACCCTTTTACGCTTGCAAAATTTTCAACATTTTTAGGATCTTGACACACCACAAGCGTTCCGTAAGGGGTTTGCAAGGCGGCGCGCAAGGCGTTTTCGGTTTCTTCTTTACTAGCGGCAACGGGGAAAGAAAGGCTTTCCTTTTGGGCTTCCGCAAGCGTTTTTCTAAAGAAAGCCATACGGCATTCTTCCCCATATTCGCTACCCGGAATAAATTCGCGAATATACGCTTTTAGGGATTCTTTTTTATTGAAAATGGAAATATTCGGTTCAAAAATTAAAGATTTTTTTACGGGATTTCTTAAAATTTCCGCATACTTTTCCCCACCGAAATACAGCGCGTCGATAACGGGTGTGGATAAGGATAAATGGGGGGAATCCGCCTTTAGGGGGCGGGCGGCGACGGAGGATACCTCCACCACGTATAAGGGTTTTCGATTGCCCACGCCAAAGGGCTCTAACCGCTTCAAATCCTTGGCAAGTTCCATGGTAAACGGCTGGGTAATCTGCTTTTCTACGTGAACGGTGGGAAGAACGCTTCCTTCCGCGCGAATTTTCATAATTTGGGCGTATAATGCGCTTTCAAAGGCGGCTAAATTTGCTTCGGTAACCGAAACGCCCGCCGCTTGCGCGTGTCCGCCGAATTCTACGGTTAAATCCTTAACCGCGGAAATCGCTTCGTAAATATTGATACGTTCTACGCTACGGACGCTACCTTTTAGCACGCCTTCCCCCTTGCTGCAAAACAAGATGACGGGGCGGGCGTATTCTTCCGCCAAACGGGAGGCAACGATACCCAAAAAACCCGCCTTCCATTCGGGCGAATATAACACGATGGCAGGAGTATACGCGCCTTTTTGCAGCAGCAAAGTTTTTGCGGTGCGATACATTTCGTCGCAAGCGACTTGGCGTTGCACGTTATATTCGGCAAGAAGATTGGCTAAAGCCGCCATTTCGGCTTCGTCCTCGGTTAAAAACAGTTGCAAAGCAGAAGCTACGTCCCCCATTCTACCTGCGGCGTTTAATCGGGGGGCAACGGTAAACGCAAGGGAGGTTTCGCTAATTTCGCGACTACCCGAAAGCAATAGTTTGAACTGCGGACGGAGGGAAGAACTTTCAAACAGTTTTAACCCTTCCGCAATAATATCGCGGTTTTCCCCCGTTACGGTCATGCTATCCGCAACGGTGGCAAGGCAAGCAAAATCCACCAAGGAGTAAGCCCATTCCCCACATAGGGCGCATGCAATTTTAAAGGCCACGCCCGCCCCACACAAGTTATCGTAGGGATATTCTTGGTCGGGCAATTTGGGGTTGATTACGGGAACGGCGGGAAGTTCTTCGGGAAGTTCGTGGTGGTCGGTAACGATAACGTCAATCCCCGCGTCTAACAGCATTTCTACCTCGTTTTTGTTAGAAATACCGCAGTCTACGGTGATAAGAAGATCGGGAAAATACTCCCCAGCGATGCGGTCTATCATCTCTTCGGAAAGCCCGTAGCCATCCTCCCGTTCGGGAAGGACGGGAATTACGTTAATCCCCTCGTGCGCGAGCGCGCGCACCATAATAGAAGTAGCGCATACGCCGTCCGCATCGTAGTCCCCAAAAATTACTACCGTTTCCCCGTTTTCCTTCGCCGCGTTAAGGCGCGCAACGAGAACGTCCATATTTTTTAAGGTAAACGGACTGATGAAGTTCTTTTTACCTGCGTAAAGGTATGCGCGGGCGGAGGATACGTCCTTCACCCCGCGGGTATATAATACGGTTGCCGCTTCTTCGCAAAGGGAAAAGGCGGAAGCGATTTTACGCATTTCCACCAATTCTTCTTCGTTTAATTTTCTGCGGTAAACGATTTCTTTCATACCAATACCCTTTAATTTGCTTTTTTAAAAGCCTTTACACGATAGAACTATTACGCATAAAGACGCTTAAAAAAGCAAGGCGAGCATACGCCCGCCTTACCAAGTTGCCTTAATTACTTTTCGGCTTTTTTCGTTTTGTATTTACGTTTGTTTTTGATGGATGCGCCCCAACCGTTGAGCACCGTCCACAAAGGACCAGCGATGCAGATAGAAGAATAGGTACCTGCAAGCAAACCAACGATAATGGGAATACCGAATTCACGAATAGAAGCAACGCCAAGCACAACCAAAACAACCATAACGAGTAAGGTGGTTAAGGAAGTGTGAATCATACGGTTCATCATTTGAGAGATGGAGACATTTACGCGTTCGGTATCCGTTGCATCTGCCATCAACGCCTTGTTTTCACGCAAGCGGTCGAACACGATAATGGTGTTGTTGATGGAGTAACCAACGATGGTTAATACCGCCGCGATGAAATAGGTGTTGATTTGAATACGGAAGATTGCGCAAATTGCAAGCATAACGAGTACGTCGTGCGTTAAGCCAACGATTGCGGCAATTGCGCTGCTAAACGTAAAGCGGAAGATGATATACACTAAAATAAGCACAAGCGCGATTACCAAAGCAAGCATCGTGCTGGTTACGAGTTGTTTGGTTGCTACTGCACCAGCAGCTTCGTAAGTAATTTCCACTTTATCAATGCCGTCAATCGCAACCAGGTCTGCTTCAATTTCCGCCTTAACTTCGTCAAGAGCGGCAAAGAAATCCGTATCGGACGCCTTTTTGCCATCTAACTTTAACTGCATTTTGAATTCGTAGCCTGCAACTGCGCCCGAACCCGATTTTTGAATGGTTTCGGATTTTAAGCCGTGCGCCTTTAAGGAATTATCTACGATATTTTTTACTTGAGTTGCGTTTGCATCAGACGCTTCAATGTACGCGCCCGTGTTTACGTTTAAGGTTGCGCCGCCCGTGAAGTCAATACCAAGGTTTAACCCAAAGATAATGATAACCAGTAAACCGATTAAAATAAGAGATGCGCTACCGATAAACCAGAACTTTTTCTTTTCCGCTACGTGTAACGGTTTTTTCATAATGTTACCCATAACTTACGCCTCCTTTTCCACGTTGCGTCTTGCAAGGCCGAAGAATTTTTCGTTTTTGCCGAACGCAGAAATTAATTTAAGGAAGAATTTGGAAACGAGCACTGCGGAGATTAAGGAAAGAACGATAGAAACTACAAGGGACATTGCAAAGCCTTGTACGGTACCGTTACCTAAAACCCAAAGAACGATAGCAGCGATTAACGTAGTAACGTTTGCGTCCAAAATAGCGACGGTGGATTTTTTGAAACCTACCTTTACCGCTACTTCAAATTCCTTACCCAGCGAATATTCGTCCTTAATTCTTTCGAAGATAATAACGTTCGCATCGACCGCCATACCGATACCCAAGATAACGCCCGCGATACCTGCAAGGGTTAATTGGATGAAGGGTAAGATTGCAAGGAACAAAAGAACGGCGAATACGTAGAAGATCAACGCAAGGTCTGCAACCACACCGAATCCGCGGTATACGACAGCCATATAAACCAAGATAAGCGCCAAACCGATTGCGCCCGCAAGCAAGCCGCCCGAAAGCGCTTCTTCACCAAGCGTGGAAGAAATTACGCGGGGTTCAACCGTGATTAAGGGAAGTTTTAACGCGCCGCTGTTGATTTGCATTGCCAAGTCGTAAGCGGTATCGTAGGTGTATTGCCCCGTGATGATTGCGCTACCCGTGGTGATTGCTTCGTTTACGGTGGGGTTGGTTAACAGTTCGTCGTCCACGTAAATACCGATGGCAGCGCCGCTGCTTGCCGCAGAGGTGGTAGCATCCGCAAACTTTTGCGTGCCTTCCTTATTGAACT
>JAZUCI010000114.1:0-3801 GCA_045639045.1 Christensenellaceae bacterium | reverse complement strand
TAGGGCAACTTCGTTTTGCGGTCTAAAGAACCGCCACGGTAGGTAAACACGCTTTTTTCAGTAAGGAAATACAGCGTTTCCCCATCCGAAACGGCGGTATCGTACGCCACCGTTTCGGGAACGGGTACGGCGCTTAAGGTGAATTCTTCGGGATTTGCGCCCGAAAGCACGTAAAGGGCGTGCGCGGTAAGTAAAACCAACCTTTCACCCACGCAAAACACACGGCGCGCTTGCCCTACGGTAGGCAAGGCAAGTTCGGTAATTGCGTTTAGGCTATCCGCGTAAGGATCGGTCATGGTTAAATATCCGTTTTCGTCCAAAATTACCCATTTCCCCTTAAAAAACGCCACGTCCGCCCCTTTAGGGCAGGGAATACGGGTTACTTCGGGGGCAAGATCTTCCCCTTCCCCCGCGCAAACGACCGCAAGCCCTTCTTCGCAAGGAATTCCAACGGCGGGTTTTCCCTTTCGTTCCCCCAGCGCGTAACGGCGCAAAACGGGGGCAACGCCCAAACCGATTAAGGTTAGGTCGCTTTCCCGAAACACCCGCAAGCCTTCTTCCGAAGCGAACAAAACGCAACCTTTAAAATATGCGTCCTTCGGCACGGGGTACGCGCAAAGGGGGATTTCGGGCAGTACGCTTTTCCCTTTCACCCCGTACAAATCGCGCAGCGTTCCCCCTTGCATACGGAAGTTTTCGCACACGTCCGTTAGGGCGCGTTCGTAACCCGAAAGTTTCCCCCCGTAGCCTACGCCGAAATCGCGCACGCACAAGTATTTTTCCTTTTTCACGCTTGCCACCCCCTTTCGGGCAAGGTTGCGCCCTTGCTGCTTCCCACCGAGGAAAACAAAGCGCGTTCGTACTTGGCGGAAAGGTATTCGGCGCGATCGTGCAAACGCTCACGCGCGGCGCATTCCGCGGCGATATACAAAACCGCGGCGTTCGGATTCACACCTTGGGGAAGTTCCAATTCCCCCTCCATTTTCCCTTCGGGAAAGTAACGGTATTTCACGGTAATTTCCCCTTCGGGCGCAACGAACCCTTCCACTCTACTAGAAGGCTTTGCCTTTACCCCGTTTACCGTAAGAATCTTCATGGGGCGCTTGCTTAACGATTGATAGGAAACGAATCCGTTGCTAATCACCTTTTCTTCGTATTCGGGCGCGCGCTTTCTTTCGCTGATTTCCATAAGCGCAAGTTTTAAGGCGAACGCCAAAAATTCCGCGTCCTCCCTGGCGGTTTCCGCATCCAAGGGCTGTTTTCCGCTTAAATACGCGGCGGCGTCCTCCTTACCCGCAAGCAGCGCGGCCGCAATTAAAACGTCTTTATTTTTCATAGTTCTTCCTCCCTTTTCTAATGGGGGCTAAATCGCCCCCACCGTTACCGTTTTCGTTTACGCTTCGATAATCCCCGTAAGCATACCTTGACCAACGGGTTTTAAGCAAAGAAGGTCTGCGTATTTCACCAAAGTTGCGGTGTATACGGGCTTACCTGCCACTTGCTTTAAGATTTTGCCGTCCTCCCCTTCCAAGAACTGCCAATCGCAAAGTTGATGCAACACGAAATCGTTCGTGTTCAATAAATACATCGTGCCGGCGGGGCAGAAACGGTCGGAAACCACGGGGATTCCGCTTACCATAACCGCCTTAAAGCCGCCCGCAACCGTTTGATATACGGGGGTTTCGCCACTAGCCACGATGGCTTGAATCAACGCGCGTTTTACGCCCGAAGAACATACGATAAGGTTTACCTTGCTATCCGCGGTTTCTTCCAAATAATCCACCGCCTTCAAAATTTCACCTTCGGTAATTGCGCCAACGCTTTCCTTCATATAAGGAATCATCCACTTATGGGTTGCGCGGTCCAAACCGTACAAATTGCCCGTGGACTTGAAAATTGCGCCAAGACCGGTAATTTCCTTACCGTAAGAACCTTGTACGGTTAAGGTGTTGCCCGTAACGACGGAAGAGGTAATATTGCGGTCGAAAGTTACTTCGCCCGTAGCTCTATCCACCGAAGTAATGCGTACCGCGTTGCAACCGGGAACAATGCCGCTTGCGTCTCTTACGTCCACACACATCCCTTCCATTAAGTTTTTCACGCTATCCGCGATAATCGCGTTTCCTTCCACCGAAAGGGCGCAAAGGGTACCCGTGCCGTCCCCAAACAGCATTCTGCCAAAGTTGAAGGAAGAAGCCTTTACCAAGCCTTCCATTTCGGCGTTCAAAAGGTTTACGAACGCGCCCGCGTTGTTTTCCGAAGCGCGTACCGCCTTATCCGAAATTTCAATTCTGCCGTACAAGTTCTTTAAAGAAAGCACGAACTGTTCGTAGTTGTTACCGTTCGCGCTGGGAAGATCCCCTTCTTCACTGCCCGCGCCAACGCCGCCGTTTACGCCGTAAGAAGCCACCCTGCGGATTTCCTTACCCCATACGTCCGTTTCGGTTTTCTTAATTGCCGCAAGCAAAGGGTTTACACCCGTGTTTAACTGTTCGGTTACCACACCGAGATATAAAGTTTTTAACGCGTTATCCGCGCTTTGCATAGTTACCATGTTTCATTTCCCCCTATGGTTAATTTTCGTGTTTTTTAGCGAAGAGCGTGCGCGCAAGCGCGCCCGCTTCTTCAAAGTTTTTGGGGCGAATGGGCGGCGCTACGCTCACTTGCCCCACGTCCGTTAAAACGGGCGCGGAAACGGAAGTTTTCGCCACGGCTTTTACGTAATCGCGCACGGCTTCAATTCGTGCTTCTTCACACGCGCGAACCGATTGTTCGCGTTCCTTTCCGCGCGCCTCCTCCAAAAGCCTTACGTACGCTTGTTCCACTTCCCTTTCCGTTGCTTTTTCCCTGCCGCTAAAACTTTGTTTTAGGGTGGGCAAAAACTCTACGGCGTTCCCCCGTTTTGCAAGGAACGCGGCTATCGCCGTATCCGTTTCTTCGGCGGTTTCTTCCGCAACTCCCTTCGGGGGGGCGCAAGCGCCTTCCTGCGCCTTTTCCCCGTATGCGGATATTTCCCCTTCCAGCGCGCGGATTTTTTGGCATTTTTTGGTAAATTCCGCTTCTAGCGCGCCGTACGCTTTGAGTAGAGAGCGAACGTCCTTAAACTTACCAAGCGATACTTCTTCGCCTTTCACTTCTTCCGCCCCTGCGGGGTGCGTTTCTACCGCTTGTTCGTTTTGGATTTTTTCTTCGTTATTCTCCATCAGTATTTCCTCCCGTTATATAACTTTCGTGTTGTTTGATATGCGCCACGAATCGCGCCTTGGTGGTTTCGTGTACCCGTTCGCTAAGAAGGTAACGGGTGTGTTCGGTAACGTGCAAGTTGTGGTCGTCGTAAATTTCCGCTTGCACCTCCTCCTTGGTCAGTAATACGTTTTCTTCGGAAGCGCGGCAAGAATGCAATTCGCTTAAATCCCCTTCCGCGCTTAAATTCGCGCAACCCATGGCGCGCAACAATCTTCTGCGCGTGGAAGCGTTCATCTTGCCCTCGTCGTCCGTTAAAAGTTTTGCGCCGATCAGTTCCAGCACCATACTGCGCGTTTGGGCGGGCGAAGCGGATTGCTCGGTTTCGGTTTCATACACCACGTCGTCGCTGTTTAAATCCGCCGCCGAAAAATAGAACATTTGCACTTTCTTGCCCGTTCCCCCGCTTTTCATCAAGCGGTTTTCCCCCGCGTAAGCGCGAAGCAATCGCAGCATTTGTTTTCCCACTTGCAAAATGGCGCGGCGTTGGGCATCCACCGTCATAGATAGGCGGTTTTCGTCCTGCTCGATGAGCAGTTGCAAAGCAACCCCGCTGGT
>JAZUCI010000113.1:0-5248 GCA_045639045.1 Christensenellaceae bacterium | reverse complement strand
CTCGCTAATCCGTCGCTACGCTCCTTGCGAATCCCCTTGTTTGTTGTGCAAGGGGTGAGAATCCCTGTGGTTCGGCCGTCACATGACGGGCAATCCTTGAAGGACGAAGATTGCCGAGGGGGTTCCCCCTTTAGGGGGTGTCGGGAACATTCCCTTATCTCCACCATTATCAAGCCCCTTGCAAAGCAAGGGGCTTTGATTTTGTTCCGTTAAGGGGTTGGACGAAATAACGTGACCCTTCGCCTAACGGCTCACGCTAATCCGTCGCTACGCTCCTTACGCACGAACGAGCAAAAACGATAAGGTTAAACCTTTCGTCAAAATTCGTTGCGAGTGAAACTTTGTCGTCTTAGGCAATAATTTTCCACCTCTGCCCTATTTAATTTCCTTATGAACGAAGCGAGCCGACTTGTATCAAGGCAAGCACACGCCACGGTGCAAAGATTATTTCTATAGCTGTAAAATATAAATCTAAGGTATAAAATTAGACAAGACTATTGACAAGGCTAAATAAGCATTATATACTAATAATGTGGGATTTGAGTTTCCATATTTAAGATAGCAATTAGTTTTAATTCACTTCGTTGAATTTTGACTATATTACGTTATTACTGCTGTCTATATTGGGTATGGAGCGTCAGGCGATTTTGAGGACGCATGGTGCAATAATGATGTAGGTGTGCGAATTAAAATATATTAAACTGGAGGATTTTTATGAAATTTAATTTGCGTAAAAATAAATTGATGCTTATCAATACAATATTACTATTGATTTCGTTTATCTCCTTTTTCATATTCTTACACATAATAAACTATGATACTCATGACGGGCGTTTTTCTCCTATGACAATATTAAGAGAGAGATTATTATATGCCAATGATGTGGAATACTTTATTCAAAATTGTTTTCTTACTTATATTCCTACGATTTTATTAACTTTGAGCTTGGTCTATTTTATTGTGTTATTTGTATTGCTTGGAAAAAAAGAAGTACAAATAAAATATTTGTTTTTATTGATTTGTCAAAGCATATATTTAATTGCTATCGGATATAATTATATGCTTGATTTAACATGGTATAAAGGAGAGCATTATAACGTGTATCTATCTTCAGAAATGCTATTACCGATGATTGCATTTTCTGTTTATTATTTGGTCTGCATAGTCGTTTGTTATTTAAAAGATAAAAAGAAAGTATAATTTAATTATTCTTCCTATGTAAAAATGGATTAAGGCAAAGAATTACTATTGAAATGTTAGCTCGATTTAAGATAGATACAAGCAACATACATATTGATTGATTTTTAAACGGTTCGATTTAGGTTGCTCTTACTCCACCAAAAAATAGGACGGCATTTTTTGCCGTCCTAATTTTTTGCGATAAGGGGTGAGAACCCCTGTGGTTCGGCCGTCACATGACGGGCAAATCTAATGGGCGAAGCGGAGATATATCCCCTTATCTCCACCTGCAAAAAAGGGTGTATTTTCTTAAATTCCGTATTGACAAGCAAAAGGGGATATGGTATACTTTAACCGCTACAAATCGTGGCGAAGGAGAACGTGAAATCTTATGTACAAAAAAGTAGGTTTTGGTAAAATTACCCCTAGCGGGTGGATAAAGCGATATTTAGAAAAGCAAATCGGCGGGATTACCGGGCATATTGACGATTGTCTTGCCCCTTTTAACGATAGAACTACCGATTGGTACGTACAAGGCGATGTACCGGAAGTGCCACCCGGTTCCCATTGGGCGCCCTACGAACAAAAAGCGTATTGGATAGACGGCGCGTTAAAGTGCGCGTATCTTACAAATACCGCCCCCTTGTTAAGCCGTGTTCGCGAACAAATTTACGGGGTTCTAAACACCGCGGATGCAGATGGCTATATGGGCCCCGCCTTATTAAAATACGAACACGCGGATAAGAAAAACTATTTTCCCCGCTGGCCACACGTGGTATTGTTCCGCGGTATGATTGCCGAATATGAAATTACGGGGGATAAAACTATTATCGATAAAATGGTTGCCCACTACAAGGGATATCCTTTTGATTATTCGGTGGCAAGAAACGTTCTTAACGTGGAAATTTTGGTTTGGCTTTATACCCAAACGGGGGATAGAGAACTACTCAATATGGCGGTTTCCGCATTTGAAGGGTTCTTAAACGACTGCGCTTGGCAAGGCTTAACCAAAGAGCATATTTACGATCTAAGCAAGGAAGAATCCGTACACGGCGTAACCTACTGCGAAATCGCAAAACTTGGCGCAGTTTTATATAGCGTTACGAAAAACGAAGAATATCTTTCTTACAGTATTCACGCGTTTGAAAAGTTAAAACGGCACAGCCTTTTGGTGTGCGGTGTACATAGTTCGTGCGAATTTTTGGATGGCAACGGCCCCTTGTCCAGTCACGAAATTTGCGATATCGTGGATTTAGCGTGGGCTTTTTACTATATGTTCTCCGTTACTGGCAACGCGGAATATTTAGATATTGCCGAAAAGGGAATTTTCAACGCTTTACCCGGCTCCGCGTTAGATTCTTTCAAAATGATTCAGTATTTTTCGTGCGCAAATCAAACCATTGCCACCGAAACGTCCAACCACAACAGTTTTAACCGCGGTGGTACCGGCATGGCGTTCCGTAAAACGGGGATTGCCCTTTGCTGTATCGGTAACGTAAATCGCGCGCTTCCTAACTACGTATACAATATGTTTATGAAAACGGAAGAAGGCTACGCGGCGCTTTTGTACGGGGATTGTACGTTGACCGAAAATGGCGTAACGATTACCCAAAAAACCGAATACCCCTTTGACGAAACTGTCAAATTTTCCTTTGCCCTTGCGGAAGGAAAGGGGATTTCCTTTGCTTGCCGTATTCCCGCGTGGTGCAAAAATTATAAAGTGCTTCTCAACGGCAAAAAGGCGGAAGGTAACCTTGAAAACGGTATCTTTACCTTACAAAGTAAGGTAAAAGATGGGGACGAGGTATCCCTTTATTTGGAATTAGCCGTTCGTTTTTCCACCTGTGGGGAAGATACCTGCGTAGTGGAACGTGGCCCCGTTTTGTACTCCTTAGCCATTGAAAGTAGGGAAAGCCTTTCTGATTCCGCCCTTACCATGGAATTGTATCCCACAAGCAAATGGAATTACGCCATCGGCTGTAAGGAAAAGGACGTTAAAGTGATAAAGCGCGAAGTAACGGATTTTTGCTTTAACGCAAACACCGCGCCCGTTTTCTTAACGCTTCCCGCTGTGGAAGTAACGAATTGGGAAAACGAAAGGGTAACTTCGGTAAGTCGTCAGGTCTACGCCGACCAAAGCGAGCAAATAGACGACGATTTTACCTTCGTAACCGTGGAAGGGGATTTTGAATTTACCCCGCCCGTTCCTAAAAAGGACGAAATGAAACTGGGTAAGGAAACCGAAATCACCCTTGTGCCTTACGGAACAACCACCCTTCGCTTAACTGTTTTCCCCCGCTATAAATAACGGATAAACGGAAAAGGAAAACGTAAAAATCGCCCCAAAAGCGAATATCAATAAGTTCCCCTACAATAGTAGGGGAATTTTCTTTTTTCTTTCATTTTTTTTGCAAAAAGGGTTGAAGAAAGCGCGCGGTTATGGTACAATATACTAGAAAAAGTATAAGGAGAAGTTTGGGTAAAGCCTAAACCTAAATAACGTATGAATTATTATATTGGTATCGATCTTGGCGGCACTTTTATCAAAGGCGGTATTGCAGATGAAACGGGCAAAGTGATCGTAAAAAATTCCGTTCCCACCGAATATGAAAAAGGATGGGAAGGGGTAGTAAATAATATGGTTGCTCTTTCTAAAAACTTGGCGGCAGAAGCCGGGATTGATTTTTCTGATATTCGCGCGCTTGGCGCGGCAATCCCCGGTATGATTGACGACGAAAACGGCCACGTAATTTATTCCAACAACCTTCGTTGGAAGGACGTACCCGTTGCAAAGGTCATTTCTTCCGCATTAAACCTTCCCGTATACGTAAGCAACGATGCAAACGTTGCCGCCCTTGGGGAAGCGGAATACGGCGCAGCGAAAGGCGTTAAGGATAGCGTAACCGTAACTTTAGGTACGGGCGTAGGCAGCGGTATTATTATCGGCGGTAAAATTTTCGGTGGCGCAGGCGCGGAAATCGGTCATACCGTAATCCACCAAGGTGGGGAAGATTGCACTTGCGGTAGAAAGGGTTGCTTTGAATCGTACGCATCCGCAACCGCCCTTCTTCGTTTTGCCCGCCGCGCGATGCAACAGAATAAAACTTCTATGCTTTGGGAATTAGCGGGCACGGAAGAAAACGTAAACGGCAAGCACGTGTTCGACGCGTACTTTGCAGGCGATGCCGTGGCTACCAATGTTGTAGAAACGTATTTTGACGATTTAGCAACCGGTTTAACCAATATTGCAAACGTGTTCCGTCCGCAAGTAATTTTGCTTGGTGGCGGTGTTTCCGCGCAAAAGGAAAACTTAACCAAACCCGTACAAGAACGGGTAAACAAACTAATCTACGGTGGGCCCCTTGGTCCTCAAGTAGAAATCCGCACCGCAACCTTGGGTAACGACGCGGGATTTTTGGGCGCAGTAGCCCTTGCAAAACAACACTAACGGGGGAAAGACATGTTACAAGTTACGGGTGTTAGTTTAACCCTTGGCAGTAAAAAATTATTTGAAGACGTAAACTTAAAATTTTCAAACGGAAACTGTTACGGCGTTATCGGCGCGAACGGCGCGGGCAAGTCCACCTTTCTAAAGGTGCTTGCCGGGGATATCGACCCCCAAAAAGGGGAAGTTTCCATCGGTAAAAACGAACGCATGTCCGTTTTAAGCCAAAACCAAAACGCCTTTGACGATTGCACGGTGCTTAGAACCGTTCTTCTTGGACACAAGCACTTAGTGGATATCATGGACGAAAAGGACGCCATTTACCTAAAACCCGATTTTTCGGATGAGGACGGCGTACGCGCGGCGGATTTGGAAAGCGAGTTTGCCGAACTTGGCGGTTGGGAAGCGGAAGCCGCGGCGCAAACGCTGTTAAATGAGCTGAAAGTTCCCGAAGAATTGCACTATGCCGAAATGAAGGATTTGGATGGGAAAACCAAGGTTAAAATCCTTTTGGCGCAAGCGCTTTTCGGCAATCCCGATATCTTAATTTTGGACGAACCGACCAACAACTTGGATATTACCACCATCCGTTGGCTGGAAGAATGGCTGTTGGATTTCCCCAAC
>JAZUCI010000112.1:0-5298 GCA_045639045.1 Christensenellaceae bacterium | reverse complement strand
GCCGTAGGGAACACGCCCAGTTGGGGTTATTTTTACGGCAAAAACATTTTATTGTTTTTTACTTGCAATTTCCATTTTATTGTGATACAATAAAATTACGACAAAACTATATTTTTTGCAAAAAAAACAGACTTCAAAAGGGGAGTGTGTTCCTTTTTCGTTTTCAAATTTTTTTACAAAGAGGGTTTTGTGTGTAACCGAGCGGCTCAGGTGTTTTAGCGGTGTGCCGTTGCGGTTGTTTCAGCTTAAGTTATAATAAAAAATAAAGGGATAAGTTCAAGGAGAAAAAGATGAAGAAGATTGCAAGAGTAATACTTTCACTTTTCGTAACGGCAGTTATGTTTGTTTCCGTAACGGCTTGTGGGGAATCCCCCATGCCTACGAAACCTAGCACGACGCCTTCGGCTTCTGTTCAGCCTTCAGTAAGTGTTACGCCTTCGGTTTCCGTACAACCTTCTATCAGCGTTGCGCCTTCGGTGCAACCCACGGCACAACCAACGGCAACGCCTACGGCAAAGCCTTCTAAAAAGCCTGGTACGGCAATTACTTCTGCATTTTTCAACGTGCAAGGGAAAAATTTGACGGCATCTGTGCCTTACGAAACACAGTTCATTAACTTTTTGGAAACTGTTTTCGTGGAAAATGGCGCAACATTTACGGTGTACCGTGATATTGAAGGAAATACTTCCATTCCCACATACGTTTCTGCGCTAAAAGTAGGGATCAACGAATTTTACATTTTGGTAACAAACGGAACAGATATTCCTGCGCTTTATACGGCTACGATTACTCGCTTGCCCTTAGGGACGCCTTCTACGGTAAGACCTTCGGTATCGGTAGCGCCTTCTATAGCACCCACGGTAAGACCTTCGGTGTCGGTAGCGCCTTCTATAGCGCCCACGGTAAGACCTTCGGTATCGATAGCGCCTCCTATAACACCCACGGTAAGACCGTCGGTATCGGTAGCGCCTTCTATAGCGCCCACGGTAAGACCGTCGGTTGCGCCTTCGGTAGTGCCCTCGGTTGCGCCTTCGGTAGTTCCTTCGGTAGTACCTTCGGTAGTGCCCTCGGTTGCGCCTTCGGTGGTTCCTTCGGTAGTGCCCAGCGTAACGCCCACGGTACAGCCCACGGCACCTTCTACGACGCCTACGGTACAACCTACCGTACAGCCTTCGGTGGAGCCTACCGTACAACCTTCGGTGACGAAAATGGCAACGATAACGCTAAACCGAGGAGTAATCATTATAAACGGAGAAGAGAAAGGAACAAGTGTTTCCGTGCCTTACGGAACCACGGTTACCGTTCAATATTCGCCCGCGAACGGAGTAACGTTCTACGAATGGATGGATCAAAGCGGAGAAACTCTTTCGCAGTTAGAAACCTATACCTTTGTGGCGCAAAGATCGGTAGCGATTTATGCCCTGTTAGGGGAAACTTTATATGATTTTGAAAACGTGGTATTTGAAGGCGCAACCGTTGGTTATACGGCAACGAATGCAATTCCCACAGTTCAATATAAAACGGTATACACCAAGTACGACGGCACTACCATTGAACCCTTGGTAACCGTAGTGTATGAAGTAAACGGTGATGCAAGCATTAAAGAAGCAGTTAACGTAGGTACTTACACCGTTAAAGTAACCTTAACGGCGGATAATTTTAACGATTATACTGCGGAAATGACATTGACCATCGTTGCAGGTAACTTACCCACCGCAGCAGCGAATAAGACCGTAACTTACGATCCTAACGCAACTGCTGCAATCGACGTAATTAACCGTATTCCCGGCGATGCCGTAACCATTGTTTATAGAAAGAATAACGTGGTTGTTGACGCACCCAAGGAGGTAGGCGTTTATACTGCGGAAGTTACTGCAGTTTGCGAAAACTTTAAAGAAAAGAAATTCTACGTAACCTTAACCATTGTTAAAGCACAAGGGGTTATTAAAACTCCTGGTGACACCGTAACTTTTGATGAATCTGACACCAAATATGCTCCCGTTACGGCATTGGGTGGCGTTTCCTTAAACAACGATGAACAAACGGTTGTTCAAACCATTATGAAGAATGGTAGCGTGGTTGATAAGATTCAATATGCTGGCAACTATACCGTACTTTTGGATGCTGCGGCTACCGTCAACTATGAAGCGGCAACTAGAAAATACGTTCACGTTGTAGTTTTGAAGGCAAAAGAAGATCTTACCCCCGATATCAACGCAGATCTTGCAAACATCGTATTTACGGATAAAACCGTTGATTACAACGGCGACGTACAAGAAATTACCTTCACCGGTACTTACCCCGTTGATGCATACACCGTTGCATTTAAGGATGCAGCTCAACTAAATGCAGGAAGATATAGCGCGCAAGTTCGTTTCACCCACATTGCAACCGGCGAAAAGAAAGACTTTAAAGCAACCTTCACCATTAACAAAGTTGATTTAACCCTTACCGCTCCCGATTTCACGCATATTCAAGGTGACGTTCTTCCCAACTTGGAAGAACTTGTTTCCGCAAGTGGCTTAAAGGGTAGCGATACCATTGCTTCGTTAGAAGGCAAATTGGAGCTGGAACACAACCTTACCAGAACTTCCGCAGCGTTAACCAGCTTCCACAGCCATATTGCGGATTGGCGTAAGGATTCTGCAAGCACTTTAGGTGAAGTGGTGGACGGTAACTTCGTATATCCCATTACGATTAGTGGTCTTACCAGCAAGAACTATAACGTTTTCTTTGCTCCTGGTAAAGCAACCGTAGTTATGCCCGAATTTACGGGTGCAACCACGGTAAGCCCCAAGATTGCCCCCGTTGCAGGTCAACCTTTAGGCTTGCAATACGATGCTTCCGTAAAATCTACTATGACCTTAAATGGTAAAGAATTCTACGGCATGGGCGTTAACTACTACTCCTTAATGGATGATGCAACGCCCCAAGCTGGTTTCAATCCTTCCGTAGCTTGCGAAAACTTGGAAATCCTTGCTTCTTACAACGTAAGAGCAATCCGTTTCAGAGTAATGCCTTTCTACTCGTCGCAAAGGGGTAATTACGGAGCGGGCCAAAAATATGCAGATTTTTACAACTATTACGGCAAGTATATTGAGTATTTAGATACGGTTGTTGCGAAAGCGGAAGAAGTTGGTGTTGGTCTAGTCCCCTCTATCTTCTATACAACCGCATATGCGGAATTATTTGATGAAGGCCCCGCGATTGGTTTGCGTGATAACAACTCTAAAACGTTCAAGTTCCTTGATGCATTCACTACCTTCTTAGTAGAACGTTATGCAGAAAGCCCCGCAATCTTCATTTGGGAATTTGGTAACGAATACAACCTTGCGGTGGATAACGGTCTTCCCCTTGATGAACTGCCCGCAGGTTCTAACCGTGAAAAGAGAACGTGGACGGAAGATAAGTTAACAACCGAAACCATGAACGAATTCTACAAGGATTGGGTAAAGATTATTCGTGATGCCGATCCCTACGATCGTTTGATTGGTAATGGTGACGCCTCTATGCGTCCTTCGGCATACCACTTATGGCAAAAATCCGTAACCAAGCACAGCGATGCTAACTGGAGTGCTGACTGGACGACCGATACGTTTGAACAACAATGCTTAGCAACTTCTCGCTTCAACCCCAACGGTATGAATGCAATTTCTATGCACGTTTACAGTGGCCAACACGCTTCTGACGTTTACGATATGATTAGTGCAGATAGCGTTTATGGGACTACGATGGAAGACTATATGACTAGTGCTATGCAACTTGCAAAGAGAGTTGGTAGCTACGACGGCACGCAAAAGGGTGGCGACGTGCAAGACGGCAAAACTGTTTACTGGGGGGAATGTTACCTTGGTAGCGGTGGTGGTACCGCTAGAGACCTTGTTGTAGGTGTTGGTCATGATACCACCTTTGAAGAAGTTAAGAAAGTTATCGATAACTACGGTGATGCGCAAATTAAAACGCACTTCCCCTTAATTCTTCTTTGGAACTACGATCCCAACGGTGTGTTGCTTGACAACCGTGAAGACGAACACTCCAACGGTACGGAATGGTCTTGGTGCGTAGAACCTGAAGGTGGCAACGATAAAGGCTTCTTTACGTTAACCTCCTTAAAGGAAACCAACGATGCAATTGATAACAAGACTACCGCAACCCGTGTTGCTAGTCCCGTTCGGGCCTAAGGATGAAACTGTTTATTTTTAGTTTGATAAATAAATTTTGCAAAAACTTTTAGATAAGGAGAAAAACATGAAAAAGATTGCAAGAGTAATACTTTCACTGTTCGTAGCGGTCATCATGTCAGTTTCCGTAACGGCTTGTGGGGAATCCCCCATGCCTACGAAACCTAGCACGACGCCTTCTACCGCGCCTTCTACTTCGGCGCAGTTGTATTCTGATTTCTTTACCATCACGGGAAATCAAATTACGGCAACCGTTCCGCACGAAACGAAGTCCGTAGACTTTTCTAAAACCCTGTTCCCTATGGAAGGGTATTCGTATACCTTGTATAAGGATTTAGAAAAGAATCACGTGCTAAAGGACCGTACGGTAAACTTAAACGTAGGTGAAAACGTATGCTACGTGAAGGTTTTAAATGGCAGTGGCGCTACAACGGCATACACCGTTACCATTACGCGGTTAAAAAAGAACGCGGAACCTTCGGTAACGCCTTCTATCAGCGTTCCGCCTTCGGTTGTAGGGCCCAGCGTAACCCCCACGGTAACGCCTACGGTAAAACCTTCGGAAAAGCCCGTAGAATTGATTACTTCGGAGTTCTTTACGATAAACGGTACCACTTTAACCGCAACCGTGCCTTACGAAACGCAATTTGTAAACTTTTTAGATACGATTTCCACAGCAAGGAACGTAGTTTTTGCGGTATTCCGTGATATTGAGGGAAGTACTCCTATTCCTACGTATATTTCTGCGCTTGTGGTAGGTAAAAATACTTTCTATCTTTTGGTTACGAACGGCAACGCAATGCCCGTGCTTTATACGGCTACGGTTACCCGTTTGCCCGAAAGTGAACCCAGCGTTTTACCCACGGTAACGCCCACTACGGTTCCCACGGTTACGCCCACTACGGTGCCCACGGTGGTGCCTAGCGTTGTTCCCACGGTAACGCCTTCGGTTGTTCCCAGCGTAGAACCCAGCGTTGTTCCTTCGGTTGCGCCTTCGGTTATTCCCAGCGTTGCGCCCAGCGTGCAAGAAACCTTCACCGTTACCTTAATTAGTGGCGGGAAATCGGTGTACTTTGCAGAAGGAGAAAACGTACCTGCGGGTACCGTGGTATGGCTT
>JAZUCI010000111.1:0-5655 GCA_045639045.1 Christensenellaceae bacterium | reverse complement strand
GTGTTTTTCGTTGCCACCGCGCCCGTTTTCCTTTCCAATAAACGGGTGGAAAGAATTTGCCGTTCGGCAAGCACCGCCTTTTCCATTGCGGAAAGTTCAGCCATAAAAAATACTTCGTATCCATTTGCAAACAGGGGTAGCACCCGCTTGTAAAATTCTTCCGCTTGCGCTTCGGTTAGTTTATGCGGAAAGGCAAGCTCTTCTACGTTCCTTGCCAATCTTACGCGCGAAGAAAGGGCGGTATATCCTAAATTATTCGGCATGCTTTTCCCCTTCCCGATTGGGGGTTTTTCCCGTAAAGGGAAGTAGCGCAAAGTAAAACGCGCGGTAACATTGGGGGCAACCAAGCGGCTCCCCACCCAAAACTTGGGTAAGACGGGTTCCGCAAACGGGGCAAACGGGCTTTACTTTTCTTTCTTTTTCCTTTTCCATCCGCCTTCTCCCCCTTTTACCGTTTACAATATTATACATAGTTTTATGGAAAAATGCAATCCCCAAAGGGGAAACTACCCAAAAACAGTTGCTATTTTTTTTATTTGCGTGTAATATTATAGCGGAAACGGGGTTTTTACAACCAAAAACCAAGAAAAAAAGGAGTGTTCCCTTGAGCAATCTTTCGGTATTAAAAAAATGCGCCCTATTCCAAGGGTTAAAGGAAAAGGAAATCACCAAACTTGTTACTTGCTTGGGCGCGCGCGAAAAATCCTTCCAAAAGGGGGAATATTTATACTTAGCGGGGGATAAATGCTTGCCCGCCATCGTGCTTTCGGGCAAAGTGCAACTGATTAAGGAAAGTTTATTCGGCACCGCCACCATAGCCGCAAGTTTAGGGGTTGCGGATACTTTTGGGGAAGCGTTAACTTCCACCGTAGATCCCACCCTACCTGCCAACGTGTACGCGGTTACCGATTGCAAAGTTTTATTTTTATCGCGTACGGACGCGCTTTTATGCCCTTGCAAAAACGTTTGCCCCGAACACCTAACCTTCCTAAAAAATATGATTACTTCGCTTGCCGAACGCAACAAATTTTTAATGCGCCGATTAGGGCAAGTTACCCAACACACCTTGCGCGAAAAAATCGCTTCCTACCTAGCCGAAGAACGCACCCGCCAAAAAAGCAATTCGCTTGTTTTGCCCCATAACCGCAGGGAACTTGCCGAATACTTGGCGGTGGATAGAAGCGCCCTTTCGGCGGAACTTAGCAAAATGCAAAAGGAAGGGCTAATCACTTACGAAAAAAACCGCTTTCACCTAATAAACGCAAAAGCATTCCCCGATGAAGAATAACGAAAACGAACCCGCGCGTAGCAACGAATTTGCTACGCGTTTTTTTATAAATTCCCCCTTTTAGAAAAAAAATACCCTTTGCTAGCCTAAAACGGGGGCTCTTTTTTTATTAGCCGCGCAATTTTATTGACATTTATATCACTTTTCCTATATAATATTTCCGTTGTTTTACCTAGGAGGAAAAAACGTGAGCGAACTTATTCAACCGCAATCCGCAAACGGCAATAAGCGATTTAAGAAAATTGCTTGGCTTACCCTGTTAAGCTTTGGCTTTGCCTATCTATTCTTTTATAACGGCCGCCAAAACATCAACCTTGTAATGACGCAAATGGCGGAGGACTTAAATTCCACCACCGCGGCGCTTGGCGTAGTATCCAGCTCGCTTTTTTGGTGCTACGCGTTTGGCCAACTGATTAACGGAAGGTTAGGCGCGGCTTTCGGCTATAAGCGTTTTATTATTCTCGGCATCGTATTAAGCGCAATTTTGAACGTAGTTATTTCCTATCAACACAGCATCCCCGTAATCGCGGTGCTTTGGGGGTTGAACGGCTACGTGCAATCCATGTTATGGTCTAACGGGCTGGGCGTTGTAAACAAATGGTGGCCCAAGGAAAAGCGTGGGTTTGCAACCGGCCTTACCACCTTCTTTTCGGGTATGGCGCAAGTGGTTACCTACCTTACCATTTTGCTTTGCTTGGAATTAAACCCCGAATGGGGTTGGCGCGCGGCATTCCGCTTCCCCATGATTCCCATGGTGCTTATGATTATCGCCATCGTGTTCTTCTTTAAGGATTCCCCCGAAAAAGCGGGCTTTGAACCCTTGCGTGAAGAAAGCGACCAAGATACCGCCATGGAAGAAGACATCAAGAAAAAGGGCTTTATTTACCCTTACAAAGTGTTGTTCTCCGAACCGAAGGTAATTTTATTCTGCATCATTTCCGCAATCGCAGGGATTGGCAGATACGGTTTGCTTACTTGGATTCCCACCTACTTTACCGAAGAGTTAGGGCTTACCATTAAGGACGGGATTTTTAGTTCCATCCTGCTTCCCTTTGGGCAAGCGTGCGCTATGTTTATCTTCCCCATTATTACGGATAAACTGTTAAAAGGCAAGCGCGAACCTATGCTGATTATCGCGGCAATTATCACCTTTGCGGGTATGATTTGTTTCCCCTTTATCAAGGCGCAAGCGTTTGCATCCGTAATGCTGTTCGTATTAGGCGTATTCTCCATGGTAACGGGCGTTATTTGGACGATTGCGGGGGATATCGGCGGCAAGGCGTTTTCTTCCACCGTTGTGGGCGTGTTCGACTGGGCGGTGTATATGGGCGCGGCATTGCAAGCGGCAATGTTCGGCTTTGTAAAAGATAAGTTCGGTTGGCCCGCTATCTTTATTATCATCGGCGCGCTTTACGTAATTTTGCTTGTTTTAACCTTGATTGCGCGTAAAATGAAAACCAAACGCATTTAACTTAAAAGAAAAAAATTTAACCACCCCAAGCGGTTTTTTGCTTGGGGTGGTTTTCTTTTGTGTTTTTTCTGTGTTTTTTCTTCGGCAACCAACAGTTTTACCCTTCGTTCCCTTGGGTTAAAAGGGAATTTAGTTTTTTCATCAATTCCCTATCCACCTTTTCGGTTGTTCTATCGTACGTGATTAGCCCGTTAATTTCGGTTTCCACGTCCGAAAGCTGGGTATATATCGCGCCCGAAAGCCCTTTTTTTACTAGGGGCGCCACCCTTTTTTCGTACAGTTTGGTAAGGGCGGCGGCAAGCTGTTCCTTACTTTCGTACTTGCGGTAGCCAAACCCATCTTCCGCCACGCACATGGAATAGCCGCCGAATTCGGAAAGGATTACCGCGCGTTTGCTTTTGGGTACGCGCAACCTCGTAAAGTAGTTGTGAATACTGAAAAAGTCCGAACTGTCATCCCCTTGGTCGTGCCAACCCGAAACGCTATCCACCGTACGGGTGGGGTCTACTTCTTTTACCCATTCGTACGCTTTTTTCGCGTCGAACTGCCCCCAACCTTCGTTAAAAGGCACCCACGTGCAAATGCTTACCGCGTTTTTTAATGCGGCAACCGTTTCAAGCGCTTCGCTGTTAAACTGATTTCTTCCCTTTTCGTCCGCGCGCCCAAAAAATTCGTACTTATGATCCTTGGTTAGGATGTGCAAGAAGGGGCGCAAGGCAACCACCGAAAATTGATACGGCTCGCCCCCGTTCACAAAGTCTTGCAGAACAAGAAGCCCCATCCTATCGCAATGGTAATAAAAACGCAAGGGCTCCACCTTAATATGCTTACGCAAACAGTTAAAGCCCATTGCCTTTAGCATTTGCAAATCGCCAAGCACCGTTTCTTCGTTGGGGGGCGTAAGTAAACCTTGCTTATAATAGCCTTGGTCCAAAACCCCCGTTAAAAAGTAGGGTTTTCCGTTTAGATAAAAGCGTTTTTTCGCTTTACTACCCTTTTCCGCGTTTTCCACCGAAAATTTTCGCATACCGAAGTACGAAGAAACCGTATCCCTGCCCGCCGTAATTTTTAAGCCGTACAGTTTGGGGTTTTCGGGGCTCCACGGGGTGAAATTTTGCATGGGAAGGGTAATTTCCTTATCCTTGCCTTCGTACGAAGCAATCACTTCCTCCCCGTCCGTTACTTGCAAAGTAATTTCGGCGGCTTGGGTTTCCACCTTTATATATACGGCGGATTCGTCAAACAAGGGGCGCAGGGTAATATCTTGCACGCACTCCGCATACACGCTTTCCAGCCACACCGTTTGCCATATCCCCGATTGCGCGGTGTACCATATTCCGTTGGGGTTTAGCAGTTGTTTGCCACGGCCTTGGGGTTTAGTTTCGGTAGGGTCGGTAACCGTTACGGTAAGGGTGTTTTGCCCAACGCGGATATAAGGCGTTATATCCAGCGTAAAAGGCGTAAAACCGCCCGTATGCTCGCTAGCCAAACTTCCGTTGACGCGAACGCTTGCGGTGGCGTCTACCGCCCCAAAATGCAGCAGCACCTTATCCAATAGGTCTTCTTTTTCTAAAAGGAATTCCCGTTCGTAAATTAGCGTTTGACTAGGGGTTAGCGAAGGGATTTTCACACCCGAAAGTTCGCTTTCGGGGGAAAAGGGTACGGTTATGGTAAACTCTTTATTCTGCCCGCTTTCGGGATGGTTTAGCACGGTTAAACGCCACGCGCCGTTTAGGTTTTGCCAACGGTTCCGCTGTAACTGTGGGCGGGGATATTCGTTAAAGGGAACGTTCATCGTCCTTCTCCTTTTCTTGCGTTTTCCTTTTTAAGGGGATATCGAATAGGGCGGCGGATAGCAAAGTAAGCGCCGCGCCCACCCAAGCCCAAGGGGTTAACGGTTCTAATAGCGCCACCGCCGAAAGCAACACCGCAAAAGCGGGGTCGATATACGAAAGCGCGCCCACCGAAAGGGTGGAAAGCCTTCCGCACGCGCCGAAATACAGCGCGTAAGCCACCCCCGTTTGCAATACGCACATGGCAAGGGTTAAAGCCCACTCCCCAAGGGTAAGCGGGGGCAAGGAAACCCCTTCCTTAATTAGCGCGTAAGGTAATACCGCAAGGGCGGCAAAAAATAGTTGGGGCAAGGTTTTTTCGTACGCGGAAAGATCCTTTAACCTTTGGTTAATTAGCATAACCCCCGCGTAAAGGCAAGCCGCCAAAAGGGCAAGGGGTACCCCCTTGGAAATATTCGCGCCAAAGGGAATTACCCCCGAAACCAAGCACACGCCAAGTAACGCGCCCCCTAAACATATTCCCCGTTTTACGGTTAAGCGTTCGCGGAAAATAAACACCGCAAGCACCGCCGCAATTAGGGGCGCAACGTAATAGCAAACCGTTGCGGTTGCCACCGTGGTAAAGCGGTATGCTTCGAATAAAAACACCCAGTTAAGCCCAATCATTGCCCCCGAAAGGATTAAAAGGGGCAGTTTTTTGCGCATGGTTTTGGAAAGTACGGGGCGGTGCAAAATCACGGCAACCAAAAGTAGTACCGCGCTACCGATTAGCCCCCTAAAAAACGCCAACGTGGCGGATGGTAAGGGTACGAAACTTCTTACCACCCCAATGCTACCGAATAGGAGCATTGCGGAAACCATCATCGCGTAACTAAGATTTTTCTTTTGCATAGCGGCGCCTTATTTTTTGAAAAGACGGCTAAAAAAGCCCCTCTTTTCCTTTCCTTCTTCTTTATTTTCGTGGGTATTTTCCCCTTCCGCAAAGTAGCGAAGAAGCGCTTCACGGTAAATTTCCTTGGCGGCTTTATAGTTTTCTTCGCTTTCCAAAGAAAACCGTTCGGTCATAACCCCCGCGTTAATTTCCAACACGAAATATTCTTCCC
>JAZUCI010000110.1:0-14021 GCA_045639045.1 Christensenellaceae bacterium | reverse complement strand
GGCTCACAGAACGACATGGCTACGATCCGACTTGGGGTGATGGGGTAAATAGCTGCAACTTCACTAAATGCGTACGCAACGTGGCTGGCAGCGGTATTACCGTCAATCGTCATCTTCTTCATGAGTTATAAAACCTCCGTAAAATAATATTATATAAATTTGGGTATGAAATTTTTGCCTTCTCCCCATAAAGGGGAGCAAAAACCCCATATCCTACCCATTATAGACCATTTAATTAAAATAGTCAATAAATTTTCCGAAAATATACGCACATTTAATTGTAAAAAAAGAAAAAAAATGCTATAATCTTGAAAAAAAGAAAATGGGGGGATGGTTCCTTGCAACCCGTCGTGTTTGAAAACGTACAATTTTTATACGGTGGCGAAGACCGTGCGAAGGCGCTAAACGGCGCTTCCTTTTGCGTGGAACAAGGCTCCTTCACCGCTATTTTGGGTAGAAACGGCAGCGGTAAATCCACCGCCGCGAAAATCATCAACGCCCTTTTAACCCCCACCGAAGGCAAAGTTTCGGTATTCGGTATGGACGTTGCGGATGAAAAGAACAAATTCCCCGTTAGAAAACGCGCGGGTATGGTGTTCCAAAACCCCGATAACCAAACGGTTGCCACCATTGTGGAGGACGATATTGCCTTCGGCCCCGAAAATTTAGGGGTGCCCCGTGAAGAAATCGGCAAAAGAATTGAAGAAGCGCTTTCCGCCGTGGATATGCAAGCCTTCCGCCACGCTACCGTATCCCGTTTATCGGGTGGGCAAAAGCAACGCGTGGCTATCGCTGGGGTGTTGGCGCTTGCGCCCGACCTGTTGATTTTGGATGAATCCACCGCGATGTTAGACCCCGTGGGGCGGCGGGAAGTTTTGGCTACCGCCAAACGCTTAAATAAGGAAAAAAATATTACCGTGGTGTTAATCACCCACTTTATGGAAGAAGCCGCGCAAGCGGATACCGTAATCGTTATGGACGGGGGAAAAGCGGTATTACAAGGCGCGCCTAGGGACGTGTTTACCCAAAGGGAAGTTTTGCGCTCGCTGGGGATTGATTTGCCCCGCCCCATGCTTCTTGCCGAAGAATTAAGAAAACAAGGCGTACCCGTATCCCAAACGGTAATGACCAAGGAAGAATTAGCGGAGGAATTATGCAGATTAGCGCAAAAGGATTAACCTTTACTTATAACGCCAAATCCGCCCTTTCCGCGCACGCTTTACGGGGGGTGGACGTCACCGTGCCTTCGGGCAGTTTTTTTGGTATTATCGGTAAAACGGGTAGCGGAAAAAGCACCTTCGTAATGCACTTAAACGGCTTAAACGAAGTGCAAGGGGGTACGCTTACGGTAGGGGATACCACCCTATATAATATTAAGGAAAGAAAGGCGCAAATTAAGGCGTTAAAAAAGCAAAAAAGGGCGCTGGGGGAAGAAGAATATAAGGCGCGATTAGCCTTGCTTCCTTTGGATAAAAAACAGCTAAAAAGGGAACGAATTGCCTTACGCGAAAAGGTGGGTATGGTGTTCCAATACCCCGAATACCAACTGTTTGCGGATACGGTGTTCGAGGACGTAGCTTTTGCCTTAAAAAACTTTTCGCAAGCCAAAAAACGGGCGGATAAAACCTACGTTCTTCCTACGGAAGAAGAAATTGCGGATAAGGTACGCACCGCCATGGAATACGTGGGCTTAAATTACGAAGAATATAAGGACGTATCCACCTTTGATTTATCGGGTGGGCAAAAGCGCCGCGTAGCCATTGCGGGGGTGTTGGTTGCCCAGCCCGAAGTTTTGGTTTTGGACGAGCCCGTTGCGGGTTTGGACCCCGAAGGGAAGGCGCAACTGTTTAGCCTGCTTCACACCTTGCACGGTAAGGCGGTAAAAACGGTGGTTATCGTTTCGCACGATATGGACGACGTAGCCGAAAATTGCGACCGCGTGGCGGTGTTTGGGGATGGGGAAATTTTAACTTGCGTTCCCACCGGGGAACTGTTTTCCCAAACCGAATTTTTGCTGAATGCCGGTTTGGATTTGCCCGTTACCGCATACCTTTCGCACGCCTTAAAAGAAAAGGGCGTAATTACGGGTGGGGTAACCACCAAAACCTTTGCCGAACGTACCGCGCGTGCGCTGGGCTTTGGTAAGGATAGGGAAGGGGGTAACGGCAATGCGTGAAATCGCTTTCGGTCAGTATTATCCCACCAAATCCTTCGTGCATCGCATGGACGCGCGCGTGAAATTATTATTGGTTATCGCGTACATCGTTTTGGTGTTTTTATGCAAGAATTTTTACGCGTTCGGTGCGGCGCTTGCCTTCGTTGCGGTGGGCGTGGCTTTTTCGCGCGTTCCCGTACGGTTAGTGCTAAAAAGCATGAAAGGGATTTTGTTTTTAGTGGTATTTACCGCGCTTATCACCCTATTTTTCAACAAGGGTGGGGAACTCCTTTTCCATTGGTATTTTATTAAAATTTACGCGGACGGCGTTACCTTTGCCGCCTTTATGGCGCTTAGAATGCTTCTTTTGGTAACGGGGGCGTCCCTGCTTACCCTAACCACCACGCCCGTGGATTTAACGGACGCGTTGGAAAGTTTACTTTCCCCCTTGAAAAAAATCAAATTCCCCGTGCACGAACTTGCCTTGATTATGAGCATCGCGCTTCGCTTTATCCCCACCATTATGGAGGAAACGGATCGCATTATCCGCGCCCAAAAAGCGCGTGGGGCGGACTTTGAAACGGGGGGTATTTTGCACCGCGCCAAGGCTATGGTGCCCGTTTTGGTGCCCTTGCTGTTCTCTTCCTTGCGCCGTGCGGACGAACTTGGGGACGCGATGGACGCGCGCTGTTACGGCGCGGAAAAAAACCGCACCAAGTATAAAAAAATGAAGCTTTCTTGGCGGGATTTGATCGGTACGCTGTTCGTGGCGGCGGTCATCGTGGGCGTAGTGCTGTTATCCCGTTATTTCGGTGCGTTATGAGTACGCGGTACCTGTTAGTCGTGCAGTACGATGGCACGGATTTTTGCGGTTGGCAACGTCAAAAAAACGGGGTTTCGGTGCAAGAAACCCTTGAAAACGCCCTTTTTAACGGGTTAAAAACGCGGGTAACCGTTACGGGATCGGGTAGAACGGACGCAGGCGTACACGCCACGGGGCAAGTGTGCCATTTCGATGCGGAAGGGCTTACCATCCCCGCCGAAAAAATCAAAGATGCGGTCAATCCTCATCTTCCGCAAACGGTAAAAATTTTATCTTGCAAGGTGGCGCCCGAAGGGTTCCACGCGCGCTTTTCCGCAAAGGAAAAAACGTACGAATACACCTATCTTTTTTCTGCAACCGACCTTCCTTTATTTACTAGGTACGCCGCGCACGTGAACGCGAAGGTGGAATTAAGCCGTATGCAAAACGCGGCAAAAACCTTACTCGGCACACACGATTTTAAGGCGTTTTGCGCCAGCGGATCTTCGGTAAAAGATACGGTAAGAACGGTTTTGGCGGCGGAAGTTACCTTCCTTCCGTTTACCGAAAACGGTGGGGAAGGATTACTGAAAATTGCGGTTACGGGCAACGGATTTTTGTATAATATGGTGCGCATTATCGCGGGTACGCTTCTTGAAATCGGGCAAGGGAAACGGGAGGAATCCGCCTTTACCACCGCCATCAAAACGGGTAGCCGCAAAGCGCTTGGGAAAACCGCCCAAGGAAAGGGTTTAACCCTTGTTAGCGTAAAATATCACTAAAAAACCCTTAAAACTTACGAAAAAAACGAAAAAAGTGCGTTCCCCCGCGCTTTTTTGCTTGACTTTCTTTGCAAAAAGTCGTAAACTATTCAAGCGCGTGTAAAGGCGCGGTGGATTTAGCCCTCCGCCTTCGGCTTTATCGGCGCAACTGAATTATGAAATAAACAAGGAGAAAACACCTGATGAATACCTATATGGCAAACGCCCAAACGGTAGAAAGAAAATGGTACGTTGTTGACGCAACGGGTATGCCTCTCGGCCGCCTTGCAAGTCGCGTAGCGTCCATTCTTCGCGGTAAAAACAAACCTACGTTCACGCCGCACGTTGATACCGGGGACCACGTAATTATCGTAAACGCAGAAAAAGCAGTTCTTACCGGTAAAAAACTGGATAAGAAATTTTACACCTATCACACCGGCTACATCGGTGGGTTAAAGCAAATTCCCTATTCCAAAATGATGGCGGAAAAAGCTGACCTTGCCGTTTATGAAGCTGTTAAGGGCATGCTTCCCAAAAACAGCCTTGGCCGCGCAATGATTAAAAAACTTCGCGTATACAAGGGCGCAGAACATAACCACGCTGCACAAAAGCCCGAAGTTTTGGTATTTTGATTAAGGGGTAAATAGATATGGCAAAAGCTACGAAAAAGAAAATTCAGTATCTTGGCACGGGTAGAAGAAAGAAGGCGGTTGCACGCGTTCGCTTAATTCCCGGTGGCACGGGCGCTATCGTTATCAACAAGCGCACCATTGACGAATACTTCGGTTTAGAAACCATGAAGCTTATCGTTCGTCAACCCATGGAACTTACCGAAACTTCCGCTAAATACGACGTATTCGTAAACGTTGTAGGCGGTGGCTTTACCGGTCAAGCAGGCGCAATCCGTCACGGTATTGCAAACGCGCTTTTACAAGCAGAAGCAGAACTTCGCCCCGCATTAAAGAAAGCAGGTTTCTTAACCCGCGACCCCAGAATGAAGGAAAGAAAGAAGTACGGCTTAAAGGCTGCGCGTCGCGCTCCCCAATTCAGCAAGCGTTAATCTTCTTACGCAACTTACGAAAAGCAAAGGAACGGTTTTTCCGTTCCTTTTTTCGTTGTTTTATTTCGTAAAGCCTTTTATTTTTTTGCTTAAAAACCTTGAAAAAGGGTTAGGAAAGTAGTATAATACTACTATCCTATTTTTTTAGGGGGTATCCTATGGATTTTCTTTCGTTAAAAAACGGTTCGGATATTCGCGGCGTTGCGTGCGAAGGGGGCGGTGTTCCCGTTACTTTGCTTCCCGAAATGGTAATTCGGATTGCAAAGGCGTTTACCTTGTGGCTTTGCCGTAAAACGGGCAAACCTTCGGTGCGAATTGCCGTGGGGCACGATAGCCGTATTACCGCGGGCGATATGACCGAATGGGTTACCGAAGGGATAACGAAAAGCGGTAGCGACGTAATTTATACGGGGCTTTCTTCCACCCCCTCTATGTTTATGCTATTAAAGGACGAAGGGTTTATCCCTTGCGAAGGCTCTATCATGATTACCGCATCCCACCTGCCTTTCTACCGTAACGGATTAAAATTTTTCGTGGAAGAAGGGGGATTAGAAGGCGCGGATATCACCGAAATTTTAACTATGGCGCAACAAGGGGACTATTTGGACGAAGATTCTTCCTTGTTGGGCGCGTTAGAAGGGGAATCGCATACCTTTTCTTACCTTCCCAGATACGCGGCTAATTTAGTACGTCTCGTACGTGAAAAAACGGGGGAAACCGAGCCCTTGAAGGGCTTGAAAATCGTGGTAGACGCGGGGAACGGCGCGGGCGGATTTTTCGTTGACGACGTATTAATTCCCTTGGGCGCGGATACTGTCGGCTCGCAGTTTTTGGAGCCCGACGGGTATTTCCCCAACCATATTCCCAACCCCGAAAATGCAGAAGCAATGCATTCGGTGTGCCAAGCGGTGAAAAATGCGAAGGCGGACTTCGGTATTATTTTTGATACGGACGTGGACCGCGCGGGCGCGGTAGATCATAACGGGGAGGAAATTAACCGCAACCGCCTAATCGCGCTGATTTCCGCAATCTTATTAAAGGAAAAGGCGGGAACGATCGTAACGGATAGCATTACTTCGGATGGACTTACCGCGTTTATTACCGCCAAAGGCGGTAAACATCACCGCTTTAAGCGTGGGTATAAAAACGTAATTAACGAAAGTAAGCGCCTAAACGAAAGCGGGGAATATAGCCCCCTAGCTATTGAAACCAGCGGGCACGCCGCATTAAAGGAAAATTACTTTTTGGATGACGGCGCGTACCTAATCGTCCGCATCTTAATTGCGCTTGCAAAGGAAGCGAAAGCGGGCAAAAAAGTTACGGATATGATTGCGGATTTAACCATGCCCGCGGAAAGCGAAGAATACCGCTTGCAGTTTGCGGAAGGTACGGATTTTGCCGCCCTTGGTAAGGGTGTTTTGGCGGATTTAACCGCTTACGCAAAGGAAAAGGGGATTGCCCTTGCTAACCCGAACTACGAAGGGGTGCGCCTTTGCTTTACGGGGGAAGAAGGTTGGGCGCTTGTCCGTATGAGCTTGCACGAACCGTTAATGCCCATCAACGTGGAAAGTAACCACGTGGGTGGTACCGCGAAAATTAAAGAATTCCTTCGTGAATTCTTCGCGCGCTACGGTTTTTATAACAATTTAGAAATATTACGGTAACGAAAAAGCCACCCGATGGGTGGCTTTAGTTATGCTTACGCGCGTGATAATATATAGATAAGGTTAGTCCTTTGCGTTCGGGCGTTTCATAATGATATGCGTGCGCTTTCTAAGTTCGGCAACCAATTCCTCGTTGGTTTTTACGGGGTTTTGCAGTAATACGCCGCTACCAACCGCGTCGGGGGTGTGGAAATCGCTACCCGCCGTCATCAAAAGTCCGTGCTTTTCGGCAAGGGCAAGCGCCTTTTCGTTTCGGCTGTTTTGGTGGGGATGCCCGTTGTACACTTCCACACCTTCCAATAAGGCGCAATCTTGCACTTCAATGCGGTCGCGGTAAGGGTGGCTTTGCGCTAAAATCCATCCGTTTTCCTTACAAAGTAAGGAAAGTTCCTTTAAGGAAAGGGGGAATAAATCGTAAGGATGCGCCAAAACCCACTCGGGGGAAATGCCGTAAATTAACAGTTCGGCCATGGGGGGGCATTCCTTGTAGTAGGTTAGCGCGTCCGTGTTTAATTCCATGCCAAAAAATACGTCAATGCCGTATTTTTCGCATTCCTTTTTTAAGGAAGCGTACCCGTCAACAAAAAATTCGGCGTTCAAACGGGGGGAGCCTTTTTTATATTCGTGCTCGCAAATATGGCGAATATAGTGGTCGGTACAAACGATGCCGTCGTACCCGTGTTCGTGGTAAACCTTGGCAATGGTCTTTACGTCCGTTTGCGCGCAGCACGATCTGCCCGCCGTGTGTAAATGCATTTCTAATTGGTACATAAGGGGAAGAAAACTCCGTTTTTTTGTATATTGTACTACCGAAAATAAGGTTTTGCAACTAAAAAGGGGGGAAAAGCAAAAAAATCCCAAAAAAACACGAAAAAAAGATTGACATTTTTCTTTGGGTATGGTATTCTATACAAGCTGACCTACGGGGAAGCGACAATACAATATGCTGCTATGGCTCAGCAGGTAGAGCACGTCCTTGGTAAGGACGAGGTCACCGGTTCGAATCCGGTTAGCAGCTCCAAACAAAAAAGGTATCGCTATGCGGTACCTTTTTTGTTTGAATTGTTAGTTGGTTTGTGCCGTTGACCTCTCGCCTTACCAAGGAAAGAAGAAGGGCTCCCACGGAAGATTTTGTATAAAAGATTTCGTGGGAAAAGGTACGGGCAAGGGAAGGAGAAGCCTTTGCAAAGCAAAGGGGAAGAAAAGCGCAGACCGTACCGCAAGGACGAGGTCACTTAGGTTTGAATCCATCCATATTTACGAAAAACGGGTACCGAAAGCGGTGCCCGTTTTGTGTTTGGATTTGTTAGTTGAATTGCAACCGTTGACCTCTCGCCTTACCAAGGAAAGAAGAAGGGCTCCCACGGAAGATTTTGCATAAAAGATTTCGTGGGGAAGATGAAGGCGATTTTTTATAAATAGGCTTGCAATTTGTTAAAAAATAAGGTATGATAGTCGTATGAAAAAGGGGGGAAGTATGGTTATTCTAATTACGGGGGCGTCCCATACGGGGAAAACGGCGCTCGCACAAAAATTGCTTGAAAAATATCAGTATCCCTATCTATCTCTTGATCATTTGAAAATGGGATTAATCCGCAGCGGGAAAAGCAATCTTACCCCGTATAGCGCGGATGACGCCCTTACGGCGGAACTGTGGCCCATTGCCCGCGAAATGATTAAAACGGCAATAGAAAACCGTCAAAATTTGATTGTGGAAGGGTGCTATATTCCCTTTGATTGGCAAAAGGACTTTGCAAAAGAGTATTTAGATAGCATCCGATATTACTGCTTGATTTTTAGCGAATCGTATATTAAAAATCAGTTTTCACGTATTATGGAATACGCAAACGTGATCGAAGATAGAATTGCGGACGATTATACCCAAGAAGAATCTTTAAAGGAAAACGCCCGCAAATTAGAACTTGCAAAAAAGCACGGGCAAAACTATATTTTGATTCACGAAAACTACGAAGTAGACGTAAAATTATAAAATAGGCAGGTATGCGCATATGATACTGTATTACGTTCGCCACGGCGACCCTATTTACGATCCCGACAGTTTAACCGAACTTGGCAAAAAGCAAGCGGAAGCGTTAGCGCCCCGCTTTGCCCGTTTGGGACTCAACGAAATTTATTCTTCCACCTCTATCCGCGCGATAAAAACGGCAGAGCCCACCGCAAAAGCCTTGGGGTTAAAAGTAACCTTATTACCTTGGGCGCACGAAAATTTAGCCTTTGACGATTTTTCGGTAAAGGAAGGGGAGGGGCGCAACTGGTCTTTTTTCAATAAGGAATTTAAGCAAAAAGCCCTTGCCCCCGCCGTGCGCGCCATGGGGGAAAACTGGCATTTGCACCCCCATTTTCAAACGGAAAACTTTACGCGCGGGGTAAACCGCGTAAACGCGCAGGTGGACGAATTTTTCTTAAATCAGGGATACGTACACGATAGGGAAAAGGCAAACTTCCGCGCCTTGAAAAAGAACGAAAAACGCATCGCCTTTTTCGCGCACGAAGGGTTTGCAAAAGCCTTTTTTTCTAGCCTTTTGGATATTCCGTACCCCGTAATCGCGCTAAAAACGGATATGGGGCATTCGGGCGTAACCGTGGTGTATTTTGACGAAAGGGAGGAAGAATTTTTCCCCCGCGTAATGCAATGGTCGGATAGTTCGCATCTATCGAAAGCGGACTTAATTACCCCCTTCCAAAACTGGTTGGAGATTTAAGAAATGAGCAACCGTCTGTTTAATATTACGATGCTGGTGGCGCTGTTTTTGTTTATCGTCAACTTTTGTTCGGCTTGCGTGCTGTTTGTGGATTATGAGGATAGCGGTCCGTTTGAAATCGGTTATCACACTATCAGTAAGCAAGGCTTCGTTGGCGCATACACGTGGGATGGCACGGAAGAAGGGAAAACCATCGTAATTCCGGATACTTACAAGGGGGCGGATATCGTTGCTTTAGGCGGCTATTTCGGTAGGGGAGTGCCGCGTATGTTTCGCGCAACAGTAGATATTGCTCACCTATATCCCGAAGCGGACGATTGTTGGGGTTCGTATATAACCGAAGATTTTCTAGTGGACGAAAACCGCATTAAAGAAATCAAATATACGGATTTTACCGTAAAAATCGGTAAAAATTTGAAAGAGTTTAAGCGTTGTAGGTTTAATTCTTGTCAGGGTGTAAGGTATGGGAATTACGAAGATGAAGATTGGACGGAATCGTTTTGGATTCCCCGCTATTACTTCATTTGTGATGAAAACAATACGGCGTTTTATGCAACGGACGGGGTTTTGTATGATAAAGAAACGGGCAAACCCATCCCCGATATTTTATATTGGGATTTTACGTTAATACCATAAAAACGCAGAGAACAGCAAGTAAAACACCCCCGTGGCAAATCGCCACGGGGGTGTAAATTTTTCCGTAATTAAAATCTATTAGATTTTATCCGTGCCCATAAAGGGAACTAACGCTTCGGGGATGGTAACGCTGCCATCCGCATTTTGGAAGTTTTCCAAAATAGCCGCAACCGTTCTTCCAACCGCAAGCCCGCTACCGTTTAAGGTGTGTACGAATTGGGGCTTTCCGCCGTCCTTGGGGCGGTACTTAATGTTCGCGCGGCGCGCTTGGAAATCCTTAAAGTTGGAGCAGGAGGAAATTTCTACGTAACGGTTATAGCTGGGCATCCACACTTCCAAATCGTAGGTTTTGGAGGAGGAGAAACCCGTATCCCCCGTGCAAAGCAATTGCACGCGATAGGGAAGGTTTAACGCCTTCAAAATTTCTTCCGCGTCCGCGGTTAATTGTTCGTGTTCTTTTACGCTATCTTCGGGGCGGGTGAATTTCACCAGTTCCACCTTGTTAAATTGGTGTTGGCGGATAATCCCACGGGTATCACGGCCCGCGCTACCTGCTTCCGCGCGGAAGCAAGCGGAGTACGCGCAGTAACTGATGTTGAGTTCGTCGTCACTTAAAATTTCCCCGCGGTGTAAGTTGGTTACGGGAACTTCCGCGGTGGGGATTAAGTATAAATCCGTATTCTTTACCGCGTACATATCTTCTTCAAACTTGGGAAGTTGCCCCGTACCCTTCATGCTATCGCGATTCACAAGGAAGGGGGGGAAGATTTCGGTATAACCGCGGCTGGTGTGCATATTCAGCATAAAGTTATATACCGCGCGTTCCAGTCTTGCGCCCATACCGCGATATACGGTGAAACGGCTACCCGAAATTTTCGTTCCGCGGTCAAAGTCAAGCAAATTCTTTTCTTGGCCGATATCCCAATGCGCCTTGGGGGTAAAATCGAACTCTCTGGGCGTACCCCATACGCGCATGGTAACGTTGTCCGCGTCGTCTTTCCCTACGGGAACGCTGTCATCGGGAACGTTGGGGATGGTCATAACGGCGGAAAGCAGTTTTTCTTCCACTTCGGCAAGAACGCCGTCTAATTCCTTAATGCGTTCGTTATTTTTACGCATTTCCAAAATCTTTTCGTCTGCGTTTTGCTTGTTTCTTTTTAAGGTTTCAATTTCCTTGGTAACCGCGTTGCGCTTTGCTTTCAGTTCTTCTACTTCTTTCAAAACCTGTCTGCGTTCCGCGTCAAAAGCCACTACGGCGTCCACGTCGTAGCTACCGCTTCTTTCCGCCATTTTGGCTTTTACGAATTCGGCGTTTTCTACGATATATCTAGTATCTAACATTTGAAATGCTCCTTTTGGGTTTGTACACCCTATATTATAAAATACTTTCCGCCGAAAAGCAACGCTTTTTTACCAAAAAATCCAATTTTTTTATATTTCGCGCGTGCATTATACACGCAAGCGAGAACGCGCGTAAGAAAAATTGAAAAAGTTATGAAAATCCGTTGTGTTTTGCGGATAAATGTGATACAATTTTAGGTACGAAAACGATTTCCCGAAACGGCTCGGAAAACATTTACTTTTTTTATGGAGGAAACGGTTTTATGAAAGACAAAAGAATTGGAATTATTAAAGATTTAATAGAAAAAAACGGAAGGATGAGTTTGGAAGATTTAGGGGAACGTTTCCCCGGCGTTTCTTCCATGACGTTAAGAAGGGATTTACTTGCGCTGGAAGAAGCCGGGGTTTTGGTTCGCGTACGCGGCGGCGCGCTTTCGGTACAGGAACTTTCCAAAAAAACCGAAGTGCAATTCGCTAAACGCACGGCGGTGCAAATTGCGGAAAAAAAGCAAATTGCGGAAAAGGCGGTGCGCCTTGTGGATCCCGGTAGTTCCATGTTCATCGATAGCGGTTCTTCCACCTTGTATTTTGCCAAAGAACTGCCCGACTTAAACTACTACGTATCCACCAACGGCATTGCCATCGCGCAAGAACTGATGCGCAAAAAAATGCCCACCGTTATGCTGTTCGGCGGGGAAGTCAGCCGCAACAATATGGCAACCGTTGGGCAGTCCTGCTTGCAGGATTTAAGCCGTATCAACATTGATACCGCGGTAATGGCGGCAACCGCGTTTACGGACGACGGCAACTTCTGTTGCGGTTTGTTTGCGGAAGCGGAAATGAAGCGCCAAGTGTTATCCCGCGCTAAAAAAATTATTATGCTTTTGGATACTTCCAAGGTTGGCAAAGTAATGCCGTATACCTTTGCAAAGCTTACGGATATTGACGTACTCGTTACGGACGGCAATTTCCCCGAAGAACTGAAAAAGAATATCGCGGCGCAAGGCGTTACCATAATATAACGGATATTCGGCAAGAACGCCATTGCGAAACAGGAGATATATGAAACTTTATAACACGTTAACCAGAAAGAAGGAAGAATTTACCCCCTTACAGGGCAACACCGCAAGAATGTACTCCTGCGGCCCCACCGTTTATAACTACGCGCACATTGGAAATATGCGTACGTACGTGTTTATGGATTTGCTTCGCCGCACCTTAAAGGCGGAAGGCTACAAGGTAAAGGGCGTAATGAATATTACGGACGTAGGGCACCTGTTATCCGATGCGGACGACGGGGAAGATAAGATGGAAAAGGCGGCGCGCGAGCAAAAGAAAACCCCCCTGGAAATCGCCGCTTATTATACGGACGTATTTTTCAAAGATTTGGAAAGACTGAATATCGGCAAGCCCGAAGTAACCCCCAAGGCAACCGACCATATCCCCGAAATGCTTTCTATGGTGTACGACCTTTGTGAAAAGGGTTACGGCTACGAAACCAGCGACGGGATTTATTACGATATTTCCCGTTTCCCCGATTACGGCTGTTTATCCGGCATTAACCTAGAAGATCAGCAAGCGGGTGCGCGCGTGGAAGTCAACGACGAAAAGCGCAACCCGTACGACTTCGCCATTTGGAAAAAGGCTCCCAAGGAACACATTATGCAATGGGATAGCCGTTGGGGTATGGGGTATCCCGGTTGGCACATTGAATGTTCGGCAATGAGCAAGAAATATTTGGGGGAAGTGTTCGATATCCACACGGGTGGGGTTGACCATATTCCCATCCACCACGAAAACGAAATTGCCCAAAGCTACGGCGCTTGCGGTAAAAACCCCGCTAAGTTCTGGGTGCACGGGGAATTTATGTGTGTGGACGGCGGTAAAATGAGTAAAAAATTAGGCAATACCTACACCGTTTCCCAATTGGATGAAATGGGGTATGCGCCCATGGCGTTCCGTTATTTCTGCTTGAATACCCACTACCGCAAAAAGTTAAACTTTACCTTCCCTGCTATGGACGGGGCAAAGGTAGCCTACGAACGCCTTTGCGAAGCGGTATTGCGCCATAAAGGTGGCGCCGCTACGGTGGATGCGGAAAAACTTGCCGCTTACGAAAAGGAATTTAAGGAATATATCGCGGACGATTTGAACATCCCCGGCGCGCTTGGCGTTTTATGGACGATGCTGAAGGAATCCCCCTCCGCCGCTATTTACGATTTAGCTTTGAAGATGGACGAAGTGTTCGGCCTTCACTTAAAGGAATACGTTCCCGCGGTAAAACAAGTGGAAGTTCCCGAAGAAATTACCGCGCTTTGCGAAGCGCGTATCGCTGCGAAAAAAGATAAAAATTACGCTTTGGCGGATAGCCTTCGCGCGGAAATTACCGCGAAAGGGTATATCGTAAAAGATACCAAGGAAGGCTATACGGTTGAAAAAGCCTAAAGCCAAAGGAAAAGGTGAAAGATTATGAAAGAATTGAAATCCGAAGAATTACGCGCGTTATATTTGGGCTTTTTTAAGGACCACGGACACGGGGTTATCCCTTCCGCATCCTTGATTCCCGAAAACGATCCCACCGTTTTATTTACCACGGCGGGTATGCACCCTTTAGTTCCCTATCTTTTGGGGGAAAAGCACCCCGCAGGCACCCGTTTAACGGACGTACAAAAGTGCGTACGTACGGGGGATATTGACGACGTAGGGGATAATTCCCATTGCACTTTCTTTGAAATGCTTGGGAACTGGAGCCTTGGCGATTACTTCAAAAAAGAAGCGATTTCTTGGAGCTACGAATTTTTAACTTCCGAAAAATATTTGGGCATTCCCGTGGAAAAACTTGCGGTAAGCGTGTTTGAAGGGGATGCGGATGCCAAGTC
>JAZUCI010000109.1:0-2550 GCA_045639045.1 Christensenellaceae bacterium | reverse complement strand
TAGCGAGCTATTTAGGTAGTAATAACTGTTGTCGTACCCTTGCATTGCCCAAGCAAGGCGTTCGTCCCGTTCGCAACAGTCCGTTTGAATTCCCATAAGGTTGCTGCGCAAGGTGTTTTCCACGCAAGCCGAAAAACGGGTAATGGTTTGGTCTGCAAAGGTAAAACTGCCAAAGGTTTCCATATCCGAAGAAAGGAATAAGCCTTCCGCAAAGGGAACTTCCTCACTCGTTGCGCCCAAAACGGTTACGTAACGGAAACCGCGGTAGGTAAAGCGCGGGGTATAAGTTTGTTTTTTGCCCGCCGAACGGAAGGTATCTATGGGGTGTGCGCCACGCATATTCGCCACGTAGCAAGTACCGTCCGCGCGCAAATGTTGGCTGTAAATAAAGCGAACTACTTTGCCCTTGGGTAAATCCAAAGTAAAGGAAGGCACCCCTGCAAAGTTTTCCCCAAAATCAATCACAAGCCGTCCGTCCGCGCCCACGTATCTATTTTTTTCGGCAAGTTTTCTTATCGTGCGGATGGGTTCGTTTACTTGCGTCATGGGGCGGGTTTTCGTGCTAAACGGTACTGCGGAAGATAGATCCATGCCTTGTAATTGGGCAGCGGTGGAAAGGGTTATTTCCTTTTCCGCATCGTAAACTTCTCCGTCGTAGGTATCCGTTGCTAAATACGCGCCTTCCGCCGTGCAAAGGAAGGATTCGTCCGAATACACCGTTTGCTTTTCTCCGTCCTCGTATTCCACCGATAGGTACGCCCAAATTTTGGGGCGCGCTTCCTTATAAATACCGCGAAGGGTGCGTGGGCCGAACACGTTTGCCATGCCAATGCGCCCCGCATACCAGCCGTCCGCCGCTTGCATTTCCAGTAAGTTTTCCCCAAGGGTTATGGAATTGGTTACTTCGTGGCATAAAACGTTTGCGTAAACGTTAAATTCCGTCCATTCGCCCCGCAAAAATTCGTCGCCTACTTCCTTGCCGTTTAGTTTGGGAAGGTATAATCCCATGGCGGCGGTATAAAGGTGCGCGCACTTTACGGGTTTTTCCACCGTGAACGCGCGGAAGAATTGGGGTTGGGGCAAAGGTTTCGCCCTACCTTCGGTATGCCAACAGGGGGAGCCGTCCGTCAGCTTTTGTCTGCCTAAAAAGTTGGTTTCTATCGAAGTTTCCGCAATTACCTTTTTCCCTTCGGCAAAATTGGTAAGTCCGTTCAAAACCTGTATTTGCTCTAACGCAAATGAAAATTTGCCCTTTGCAATCTCCTGCATCTTTAATGCGGTAAAACGCAAAAAGCGTAAAGGTGCGCGAAGTTCGTAAAACACGGGCTGATTCCCCGGGTTCGGCGCGGGATTGGGGCTTTCAAACACCGTAATCGCATCCGAAAAATCTTCCTTAGTTGCGCTTTCAATTTTGAAAGCAATGGGGAATTTTATCCCGGGTACGTCGGGCTGATAGGGTACGTCAAAGGAACGGGTACCCTGAATTACCGCGTATTCCGCGCTTACCGTTTCCCCAAGATCCACCGTTACCGAAGGGCAAGCAAACGCGTTATCAAACGTTTCGCTTTCGTAGCCGGCGTGGGCGGGTGATATGATTTCCTTTGGGGTGGGGCATTCCACCCATTTCGCGGGCAAAGTGGCAAAATCGGGCTCGGTGCGGAAAGCGGTTTTTCCTACGTACGTTTTATCCTCTCCGTTTGCGGTAATTACCGCTTGTACTACAAGAAGATAGTCCGTTTCGGGGGATAAATCGGGCAGGGGTAAAAAGTAATGGTTTTCCCCCCGTTCCAAATGCGAATATATTTTAGTTTCCCCACAAAAAAGGGTAAGTTCCGTGCTTGTAAATTCTGCGTTTTGCCGTCCGTCCTCTACCGTGCAGGAAACGTAAGCCCCCGTAAAGGGTGCGCATAGGTTGTTGCGTTTACCGCAAATTTTAAGATCCATAAAAGTATAGCTCCCAATAAATTTTTGTAATTGAAAATATTATACCATAGAAAAAGAGAAAAGCAATAGGTTTTCAAAATAAAATTAAATAATTTTACGCATTGCGCGCGCTAAGAAGTTTTTGCGCGGAATAGCAAGGAAAAATTTTACGATAAGTAGAATATTTTTTTGTAACGCCTTGACATAATTTTGCTACTGTGATATACTAGAAAAGATATAATGGAAGTATATTTTCTTGCGTGCGTGTGTGCGAAAAGCCAAAATGCGCGAAAATATTCCCCAAAAATCTTGATGATATCACACGAAAACGTTGTTTTTGCGCATCTTCGCGCACTACAAAATAAAACGAAAAACTTTTATAAAGGAGAAAACTATGAAAAGAAAGTTGTTAACCATCCTTCTTTTACTGGCGTTCGTTACGTCCGCTTGCGTCGTAGTCGGTTGTGATTGCCGCCGCGGCGATCCCAATCCCAGCGTAACGCCTTCGCCCTCCGTTAGCGTGTCCGTAGCGCCCTCGGCCGTTCCTTCGGTAACGCCCAGCGTAGCGCCTTCGGTAGCGCCTAGCGTAACCCCCTCGGTTGAACCCTCGGTAGCGCCCAGCGTAAT
>JAZUCI010000108.1:0-2707 GCA_045639045.1 Christensenellaceae bacterium | reverse complement strand
GTAGGCACTACCGAAGGCACAACGGACACCGTAGGCGCAACCGTGGGTTGCGTGCTAACGTTTACCGAAACCGAAGGGGTTTGGGTAGGCGTTACCGAAGGCGCGGGGTCTTTTTTCATAGAGCAAGCCGCAGTGGTAAAGGCAAAAATCATCACCGTTACAAGTACTGCAAGTTTTTTCATAGTTTCCTCCTTATTTCTTCCCTTTCAACAAAGAAAGGGGCGTTTAAGAAAAAATCATTTTTCTTACGGGTAAAAGGGTTGCCGTATTAATGATACACGCCGGGATTTGCCGCATCCCACGCGTCGTTCATTTCTTTTAGAACGTTCAACACGATATGCGCTTTTCCAAAATGGGCTAAGGACATACTGTATTCGGTTGCCGTGCCACGTTCCCCCCAACCGTTTGACTGGGTGTGTAAAACTTCTTCGTTTAAGCGGTTAATATTCGTGCTTGGATGATAGTTCCAATACAAAAGCAAGGGCAATTTCGCCGTTTTTTGCGCTTCCGCAATGGCGGTAAAGGCTTGCAGCCAATCTTCGTAGGTGGTTTCGGGATAATAGCCGCTTGCATCGGCGTAGGTTTCAATTAAGCCCGGGTTCAGTTTATCCCCTTCAATTACCAAGCCGTTGGAAAGCACGCTGTTGCGGTGCTTAGTGTGTTGTAACACCGTTTCGCCGTAGTCCACTTTGGAGTTCGTTTCCCCCACGTAGCAAGTTGCGCCAATATCCTTTGCGCTAGCGACCAAAAGGGAGAATGTTTCCGCTATCGTATCTACGTCCGCCATATTCGTAGTGTACGGCCCCGTATAGCCGTAAGTAATGCCGTATTTTTGCAATTCCGCTTCCACTTCTTCGGGGTTTTTATAGTATTTTTCCCGCCAAGTATTGGCAATGGCTTCTAACTGCTCGTCAGTTGCAGTCTTATTGATCGCCTTATACTCCGTCTTCTTTTTGTCTATCAAAATCCATACGCGGCTTCTTGGATAGTTGTGCGAAGAAACGGCGGTAATGCCGGGGTTTAATTCGCGCACGATTTTTTTATGTTCGGCAAGGGTATCGTTTTTCCACGAACCCGTGTATTTGCGGTTATATTGCGCGGGGCGCATACTGGAATCCCCCGAACCGATTACGCGGTTATATTCGGTGTTATAGCTTTGTATCCATTCCACCCATTCCGTGCGGAAGGAAATCAGTTGGTCGGAGGTAAGTCCGCCTTCGTTCACGTCCACCTTCAAATTCCATTCGTTGCCCATTTCCCACATAAACAAAGCGGGGTGATCGTTAAAATCTTCTAACAGCATATGCTGAAAATGCAAAGCGAACTGATGGGATTTGGATTGGTGATTTGCAAAGCAATCCACAATCGTTTCCCCGTACAGATCAACGTAATTAACCGTCCAGAATACCGAAAAAATTAAACCGATATTTAAGGAAGCCGCCTTGTTGAAAATTCGATGCACCAGGTATTTGTACTCTTTCGCTTTTTCCCCTTCTACGTAGGTACCCGTTGCTTCGTCGTAATCGAAATAACGTTTCGCCCAGTCGGACGCCGTGAAAAAGCCTGCGAAAAAGCGGATTGCTTTAACGTTATACGCGGCAAGGTCTTCTAAAGCGCGGAAAGTATCCTGCACTTGCTCTTCGGATATTTCGCCCTTACTGTTATAATTGCCCGAAAGCAAGCTGAAGAAATTGACCCCTTGCCATTGTACCGCTTTGCCGTTGTAGGTCATTTCGTATTTGCCGTTCATTTTTAAGCCGCCGCTAACACCCTTTACCAGGTCCGTGGTTACGGGCTTCATACTTAAAGCGCCGTCCTGCGGGATAACGGTATAGCAATCGGATTCGGGATATTCGGTTACGGTAATCGCGCCGCCCGTTTCGGCGTAACGGTCCACTTCGGTGGAAAGAACTAAGTTCCCCGTGAACACCGCAAGCCCTTCGCTTTCGGCAGGGGCTTCCCCGTAATAGAAGATATCATCCCCCTTTAAGCCCGAAACCGTGTAGGTAAATTCGGGATGGGGCGCGTATAATTCCTTTTGGATATTATCCGCTTTAATGGTAAGGCGCGCTTTTTTCACGGTTAACACCGCCGAAAGGGAACGCGATGCATCCCCAAGGGTTACGGTTGCCGTTACGCCGTACACACCGGGTTTTCTTGCGCCCGTTTCTACGTCGTATTCGGCTACGTTATCCGCGCCCGTAGTTGCGGGGTTTACCGCGTAGGAAACCGTTGCCCCCGTGGGCAAGTTTTTCACTTCCAATTTTAAGTTTTCGCCATTGTAATTTTTGTTGGAGTTATGAAAGGTAACCGCGCTTAACAGTTCTTCATCCGTTGGGCCAACGGGTACGCTGGGGGTTACCGAAGGGGTAACGGAAGGCGCTACCGAAGGCGCAACGCTAGGCGCTACCGTGGGGGTTACGCTAGGAATAACCGAAGGCGCAACACTAGGCGCAACGCTAGGTTCTACCGTGGGAACCACAGAGGGCGCAACGCTAGGCGCTACCGAAGGTGTTACCGAGGGCATAACCGAGGGCATAACCGAGGGCGCAACGCTAGGGGTTACGCTAGGCGCTACCGAAGGGGTAACGCTGGGCACAACCGTAGGCACTACCGAAGGCACAACGGACACCGTAGGCGCAACCGTGGGTTGCGTGCTAACGTTTACCGAAACCGAAGGGGTTTGGGTAGGCGTTACCGAAGGCGC
>JAZUCI010000107.1:0-4745 GCA_045639045.1 Christensenellaceae bacterium | reverse complement strand
TAACCCGCTTGCGCCTAGTGTACCGCATGGCGGAAAAAATGGCTTTTGCCATTTACGGCGCGCTTGCGCCCCTTCTTTCCGCGCGGGAGGGGAGGGCTTCCCTTTGCGTTTAAAAGGCGACTCTTACGCGGATTTTTTAATTTTCCTTTCAGTATCCCGTGCTAAAATGCAGTAAAACTTCAAAAATTTGCGAAAACCAAGCAAAAAACGGAAAAACGCGGTAAAAAACAGTAGAAAAAAGACGGGAGTTGTGGTATACTAATCGTAACCGTGTGTTTTTCGCCCTCATGGGCGTTAGGATATAGGAGGGATTACTTTTGAAAAAATCAGGCAGAGTTATTTTTGGGATTATCGGCGCGGTGCTACTTGTCGTTCTGCTTTTGTCCCTGTTTGGGGGCAATTTAACGTCTACCAAAGTTTCGTACTACGATATGATAGACAAAATTCAGCACGAAGAACGCATCACCAAGGTAACCATTGACGAATACAAGGTTGTTTTATACGCGGGGAATACGGCAAAGTATTACGCGTACTACGATAGGGATAATGCTTTATCCACGGGTGAAATTAAATACCACATAAATAGGGTAAATGAAATCCGCAAACAAAACGGGAAAGAGGAAATCAAACTTTCCTTTACCGATCCCAACGCGGGTTCTATTTGGTCCTCCATCTTGCCCATTTTAGGCGGACTTTTGCTACTGTTACTTATTTTCTACTGGATGCGTTCGGCGCAAAACGGCGCGAAAAACGGCAACAGCTTTGGCAAAACCAAGGCGCGCCTTTCGCAAAGCCTGCGCGTGCGCTTTACGGACGTAGCCGGCGCGGAAGAAGAAAAGGAAGAACTTGCGGAAGTGGTGGAATTTTTAAGAAACCCCCAAAAGTTTTCTAACCTTGGCGCGCGGATTCCCAAGGGCGTTTTATTGGTGGGCCCCCCGGGTACGGGTAAAACGCTGTTCGCAAAAGCGGTGGCGGGGGAAGCAAACGTTCCCTTCTTTTCCATCAGCGGTTCGGACTTCGTAGAACTGTACGTGGGTGTGGGCGCAAGCCGTGTGCGTGATTTGTTCGATATGGCGAAAAAGAGCCAGCCTTGTATTATCTTCATTGACGAAATCGACGCGGTAGGCCGTCAACGCGGCACGGGCCTTGGCGGCGGGCACGACGAACGCGAACAAACCTTAAACCAACTTTTGGTGCAAATGGATGGGTTCGATACCAACGAAGGCATCATCGTTATGGCGGCGACCAACCGCGCGGATATTTTAGACCCCGCCCTTCTTCGCCCCGGCCGATTCGACCGTCAAGTACACGTAAACTTGCCCGACGTTCGCGGTAGAGAAGCAATTTTGCGCGTTCACGCAAGAAACAAACCCTTGGCAAGCGACGTAAACTTCAAAGTTATTGCGCGTATGACCAGCGGTTTTGCGGGCGCGGACATTGAAAACTTGTTAAACGAAGCCGCCATTTTAGCGGCGCGCGATAACCGTAAATTCATCACCAACGCCGACCTTTACGAAGGGTTAGACAAAGTGTTGGCAGGCCCCGCGAAAAAGAGCCGTTTGGTTACCGAATCGGATAAGCGCATCACCGCGTATCACGAAGCAGGGCACGCCGTTCTTGCAGAACTACAACCGCATTGCAATAAGGTGCACGAAGTTACCATTATTCCCCGTGGCGGCGCGGCGGGCTTTACCATGACGCGTCCCCAAAACGACGATAGCCATATCAGTAAAAGTATGCTGATGGAAGAAATCGTTATGGCGCTTGGCGGTAGGGTTGCCGAAGAATTAGTGATTAAAGAAGTTTGCACGGGCGCGCAACAGGACTTAAAGCAAGTAACCGAAATTGCCCGCGCTATGGTTACCGAATTCGGTATGAGCGAAAAGGTAGGCCCCATTTCGTACGCAAGCGGTGGGGAAGTGTTCATCGGCAGGGATATGGCGGCAAAGAATTCGTATAGCGAAGAAACCGCAAACTTAATTGACGAAGAAATTGCAAAAATCATCAAGGAAGCGCACGCACGCGCAACCGAACTGTTATCCCAAAATCTTTCCAAGCTGGAAGTAATGGCGCGGTGCCTAGTAGAACGCGAAACCATTTACGAAGACGAAGTGGAAATGATTATGCAAGGGAAGTCCGCCAAAGAAGTTTGCGAAGAAATGGACGCGCGCTTAAACGGCAACACCAACCCCTTTATTAAGGTGGCAAGGGAAATGGGTGAAAGCGTGGAAACGCCCGTAGAAGGGGCAAATAACGCCCCCGTGGAAGGGGAAAAGGAAGCCCAAGCGGAAACGCCCAAGGAAGAACCCGAACAAACCCCCGAAACCACGGCGGAAACCACCGCGGAAACGGAAGAAAATGAAAAAGAATAATTTCGCCGAACGCGGCGTACAACTGGAATTAGAAGGGATGCCCGAGCGCATCCCTTTTCCTGATGAAGAAGAAATTTTTGCCCCTATGGACGGGGTGGAAGACGCTACCCCCCTTTCGCTTACGGAAGGGGAATTCGCGCCCCAAGGGGGGGATAGCGTGGTGACGCTTCCCGTAGAAGCGGTGTTCGGCAACCCCAACCAACCCCGCAAGGATTTTGACGAAGAAGCGCTGTACGAACTTGCCGAATCCATCAAAAAACACGGCGTGTTTTCCCCCATTTTGGTAAGCCCCCAAAAGGACGGGCGGTTTATGATTATCGCGGGCGAACGGCGGTACCGCGCAAGCTGTTTAGCAGGAATGGAAAGCATCCCCGCCATCGTAAAAAGCTACGGCAAAAAAGAAATTGCGGAAGTGGCTTTGGTGGAAAACTTGCAAAGGGAGGATTTGAACCCCATTGAATCCGCCTACGCCATGAAACGCTTAATGGCGAATTACGGTTTTACGCAAGAAGAACTTGCGGGGCGCATCGGCAAATCGCGTAGCGCGGTTGCCAACACGTTGCGCCTACTATCCTTGCATAAAGGGGTTATCGCAATGGTTAGAAAGGGGGAACTTTCTTCGGGGCACGCAAGGGCGCTACTTCCCCTACCGAAGGAAGAACAAAAAAACTTGGCGCTTGCGGTTATAAAAGAAAACTTATCCGTAAGGGAAGTGGAAAAACGCGTAAAGGATTTTCTAAACCCCAAGGAAGCGCAAGAACGCTTAAAAAAGGAACTAAGAAAAAAAGAACTTACGGTGGAACTAAAGGATTTGGTACACCGTATGCAACGGGTATTCGGCACCAAGGTTTCCCTAATGGGTAGCGAAAACAAAGGGCGGTTCTATTTAGACTACTACACCCGCGACGATTTAGAACGTATTGCCGAACTTATTTCGGCGCTGGAAAGTGAAGGGAAGTAACCCCTTATTCAAACATACAAATTAAATATGACAGGCATATGTCAACAATGGCGTGATATAATGAAGAAAACTCTTTATTATACCACGCCTTTTGCATTTGTTAAAACTACACGGCGGAAGGGGTGGGGAAGGGTTCGCGCGGAAAAACTAGCCGAATTTTTAACAGTTGCGATTTTGTGGTATAATCACGCGTGTGCGCGCGAGAAAATTGCATTTTTAACAGTTGTTTCGGTCGTGATATAATATGTGCGTACGAGTGCGTAAGCCTTACGAAGGACTAAAATTCTATGATAGCATATTTCCCCACCCCTAAAAAGGGAAAAGAAGGAAAAAGGGCGCGTAGTTTTTAGCGGTTTTGAAATGTGGTATCATATATGCGTTACGTGTACGTAAGCTGCGCGTGGCAAAATAATAAACGATAGGAGAAAAGAGTTATGGAAAATCAACAAGCAGTAGAAACCGTGTACCAAGCAATTGAAACATTTGGGCTGATGCCTACCATTGAAAAGGTGTTCGGCGCGGGGGCAAAAATTCGCCTTCCCTTTTCGGAAAGCATTCTAAATACGAAAATTGAGGAGTTGGATTTATCCGTTCGCAGTTTTCATTGTTTGAAGCGCGCGGGCGTGGATACGGTGGAAAAAATCATCGATGCAATGCACCAGGATTCTTTATGGAATATCCGTGGGCTGGGTAAAGGAAGCAGGGCGGAAATTCACGTGAAAATTTACGAACTGGGCTATTATAATTTAAGTACGCGCGAAAGAAAGGAATTTGCAAAATCGTTAATCGACCTAAATATGAAAAAAGCGGAAAACGCGTAAAGGGGGAAAGGGCTATGGATTGGAATTTTGACGGCAAAGTGGATGCGAAAGATTACGTGTGTTACGAACATATGGTAAATACTTGCAACGCGAAGGAGGGGGCTCCTCGGGGGGTAAAACCCTCCCATCAAAAGCAGGTGGAAACGGATGCCTCCCCGTGGGGTTTTCTTGGCAAACTTTTTTTGGCGTTTTTAGCAGTTCCCCTTCTTTCTTTTTACGTCTTACTCGTTGTAACGATGTATTTCGGCGGTAAAAAGTAGGGGGGGAGAAGGGTGGTTTTCCACAACAAGCGAATGCAAAAAGGAGAAGGTTATGGGAAATAAAGGGCATAGCGAACGGGGATTTTTCGGCACCGTGCATCATTACGACGAAAACGGCAAAAAAACGGGGCATAGCGAACCCGGGTTTTTTGGCGGATACGTGAACTACGATGAAAACGGCAAGAAAACGGGATACAGCGAACCCGGATTTTTTGGCGGTTACAACCATTACGATACCCACGGCAAAAAAACGGGGCATAGTGATCCCGGGGTGCTTGGTGGGTAAGTCGGAGGCCAAGCGGGCTTAGGAAGACAATACACCAGTTCAACT
>JAZUCI010000106.1:0-14974 GCA_045639045.1 Christensenellaceae bacterium | reverse complement strand
TCATAAACAGCTTGCCGGCGTAGAAGCGGACGTAGCCCGCGCAAAGGAATCTTTGACGAAGGGCGAACGTTTGGTAGAAGAATTTACCGAAAGACAAGCGCGTATGGCTGAAGAAATTGAAACCATCCGCGAAAATATCCGTCAAAACCAACAAGCGTACGTAATCGCCAACGAAAAGGCGTTAGCCTTCGCCGCGGAATATAAGCGTATTTCGGACGAAATTGATACTTACGCAGAAGAAATCGCGGTTATTGAAAGCACCATTACCATGATTGCCGAACAAACCGCGCTTGCGGGGGAAAACGGCGGCGTAGTGCCTTCGGAAATGGATCAACAACGCCTTGCGGAAGAATTGGAATCCTTAAAACGCCGCAGGGACGAATTGATGGACGCCACCACGGCGCGTGCGGTTGACCGCGCGGAACTCGTGGCGGAAATTGCCACCATCGCTGCGGATATCGACCGCTTAACGGGCGCTATTACGGTGGCGGATACCGAATCCGCATCCGAACGCGAAACCCTTTCCAACAACGAACGTATCCTGCTTCTTTTAGCCGAACAAGCGGCGAAGGTCGCCCTTTCGGAAGAAGAACAAAACGTCATCGTGGAAATGAAGAACCGCTTGAAGGAATTGGAAGAAAAGAAGGTCGATTTACTGAAAGCGCAAGCGGAAACGGACGAAGAAAAGCAAACCATCAACAACGAAATTTTACTTCTCAACGCGCGCCGTGGGGAAGAAGATATCGCGCTTACTAAAATTGATTCGGATTTAGAACACCTTGCCGAAAGCATTAAGGAAGCGTACGAAATGGATTACGAAGCGTGCCTTTTGATGAAGGACGAAAACTTCGACGACTACGGCAGTTTAGCCGAAACCGCAAGGTTAAAGCGCGAACGTTCGCACATCAAAAACGTGAACTTAAACGCGGAAGAAGACTACGCGGACGTATCCGTTCGTTACGAAGAAATGTCCACCCAAAAGGCGGACGTAGAAAAGGCGCAAGCGGATTTAGAAGAAGCGCTTGAAAAACTGACGGGTGAAATGCTTTCCACCTTCAACGCAGGCTTCAAGGTAATCAACGAAAACTTCCAACAAACCTTCAGGGAACTGTTTGGCGGCGGCAACGCGCTTTTGGAAGTAGAACCCGTGGAAGAAGGGCAAGACCCCTTAAGCGCGGGTATTGCAATCAAAGCGCAACCCCCGGGCAAGGAAAAAATCGGTCGCCTATCCCTTCTTTCGGGTGGGGAACGCGCCCTTACCGCTATCGCAATTTTATTTGCAATCATTCAAATGCGCCCCATGCCCTTCTGCGTGCTGGACGAAATTGAAGCGGCGCTGGACGAAGTAAACACCAAGCGCTTTGCAACTTATCTTAAAAAGTTCTCCGAAAGAACGCAGTTCATCGTAATTACCCACCGTAAGCCCACCATGGAAATGGCGGACGCGTTATACGGCGTAACCATGGAAGAACAAGGCGTATCCAAAATGGTATCCGTAAAACTTTCGGAAATCAAAGAAGATATGCTGGACGAACAGGGGGCGTAATATGGGATTTTTCTCCAAAATCGCTTCCGCATTGAAAAAAACCAAGGATTCTTTAGCAAGCAAACTTTCCGCCCTGTTCCGCGGCGGAAAGTTCGGCGAAGAATTTTACGATGATTTAGAAGAAGTATTGATTTCTTCGGATATTTCGGTTACCACCGCAATGGAAATTATCGACGACCTAAAAGAAACCGTAAAGGAAGAAAAATTGAAGGAAGAAGAGGACGTAAAATCCGCGTTAAAGGATATCCTTATCGGGCATTTGGACCGCGCGGAAGTGTACGATTTCGTTTCCCCCGCAGTTTTGATGGTCGTTGGGGTAAACGGCGTGGGTAAAACCACCACCATCGGCAAACTTGCGCACTACTTTACGGATAGAAAGCAAAGCGTTACGGTTGCGGCGGCGGATACCTTCCGCGCGGCAGCGGCAGACCAACTTTCGGTTTGGGGGGAACGCGCAAAAGTAAAAGTGGTAAAAAGTAGCGAAGGTAGCGATCCTTCCGCCGTGGTTTTTGACGCGATATGCAGCGCCAAAGCCAAAAAAACGGACGTTCTTATCATTGATACCGCCGGGCGGTTACACGTAAAGGCGAATTTGATGGAAGAACTGAAAAAAATGCGCCGCGTAATTACCCGCGAATACCCCGAAGCCAACGTATATACCCTAATCGTTTTGGATGCCACCACCGGGCAAAACGCCCTTTCGCAAGTGGAAACCTTTAACGAAGCGGTTGGGTTAGACGGCATCGTGTTAACCAAGTTGGACGGCACCGCCAAGGGGGGCTTCGTTATCTCCCTTTGCTCGGAAATGGAAATCCCCGTACTCTTTGTTGGAACGGGCGAAAAAATGGACGATATTGCGGAATTTGATAGCGAAAGCTTTGTAGACGCTATATTTTAACGAAAGCGCACGCCCCACTACGGGGTAGAATTGGGAGATTCAGGAGAAAACGTATGTTGTTTAATTCTAAATTGGGAAAAACCCAAGTTAGCCAAAAGGGAAATTTTGAAGTATACGAAACGGACTTATACGTGCAAGGCATTACCCGCCCCTTAACCTTGCTTTTGGGCGCGGATATGCATATGTGCTTAACCGATTATCGGGATGATTTGGCGCGTAAAAACTTTACGTGGCAACGCCGTATGTGGTTTCCCTTCGGGCAGGATATTTTAGAAGACGTCGTAACCTTCCCCAGCCAAAATAAGGTGGATTTCACCGTGTTTTTGGGGGACGTTATCGATTTCCCTTCGCAAATCAATTTGGAAACCTTAACCGAACTGCTTTCCCGCAAAACTTTGGGGGATTACCTGTACGTGGAAGGCAATCACGATTACAATTTTCCCCAAGAAGATATCAACGGCACGAAGGAAGCGCTTTGCGCTATTGACCAATTAGCCGTTCGCGCAAACGGATATACCGAACTTACCCCCAAGGAATACCAAGGCGGTTTCCACGCCGTGGACCTTGGCGAAGTAATTATCGCGGGCGGTAATAACATTACCAAAGAAGGCCGCGCCGCTATGGTAAAAGGCGTTCAGGATTTATACGGATCCGAAAAACCCGTAATCCTTTGCTTCCACCGCCCCATAGAAAGCGAAGAGCTTGCTCCTTCCGTAATTCAAGCGTGGAAGAAAAACGGACTGATTCCTTTGGAAAAGGACGAGGTAGCAATTGCCGTAACGGACGAAAAAAGCCCCGTAGCCGCCCTTTTTTCGGGGGATGTGCATTTCTTCCATACGAACGTAGTCAACGGGTATTTACCCCAAATCGTGGTTTCTTCGCAAGAAAAGAAGATTAAAACGGGAACGCCCGCCGAAAGCGATAAATATTGGTCGGGTATCGGCATCGTGCATATTCTTCCTTTGGAAAAAGCGTAAAATTTTGAAAAAATTACGGAGTGTCAAGCAAAAATGCTTGACACTCCTTGTTTTTGCGTGTATAATAGGCAAGGAAAATGCAAAAGAGCGAAAGGGGGGCGTTATGGCAGAAGAACTTTTACTTGCCGAACTGTTCACCGTTTACGCGGGCGCGTTAACCGAAAAGCGTAGGGAAATTGCAACCCAACACTTCGTTTTGGATTTTTCCCTTGGTGAAATTGCGGAAAATACGGGGATGACCCGTCAAGCGGTTTCGGACGCATTAAAGAAAACCAAACAACAGCTGTTTGCGTTAGAAGAACAGTTGAAACTGTACGAAAAAACACGCGCTATGCGTTCCGCTTGCGCCGTTTTGCCCGAAAATCATCCCGCGCGTGAAATTTTGCTTTCCGCGCTTGGCGATTAACCAAAGAAAATAAAAAAGAAGGAGGGGGTAACCGTGGCAATTTTCGGTTCTTTACAAGAAAAATTATCGCACGTATTCAGTAAATTAACCAAGCGTGGCAGATTAACCGAGCTGGAAATTAAGCAAGCCATGCGCGAAATCCGTATCGCGCTACTGGAAGCGGACGTAAACGTTAAGGTTGCCCGCGATTTTATTACCGCCGTTAGCGAAAAGGCGGTTGGGCAAAAGATTTTGGAAAGTTTAAGCCCCGCCCAACAGGTAATTAAAATCGTAAACGAAGAGCTGGTTGCGTTGATGGGCTCCACCAACCAAAAGCTTGCCGTTTCCCCGAATCCTCCCACCGTAATTATGATGTGCGGGTTGCAAGGCGCGGGTAAAACCACCCTTTGCGGAAAGCTTGCCTTACTCCTTAAAAAACAAGGGAAAAAGCCCTTGCTTACCGCGTGTGATATCTACCGCCCCGCGGCAATCAACCAATTAAAGGTGGTTGCGGAAAAAGTGGGTGCGGAAGTGTTCGAACGTGGCACGCAAGATCCCGTTAAAACCGCCAAACAAGCGGTAGAACACGCAAAATCTTACGGGTTTGATACCGTAATTATCGATACCGCAGGGCGCTTGCATATCGACGAAGCCCTGATGGAAGAATTAGAACGCATCGTAGAAAAGGTAAACCCCACCGAAATCCTTTTAACCGTGGACTCTATGACGGGGCAGGATGCGGTTAACGTTGCGGATACCTTTAACAAGCGTTTGGAAATTTCGGGCGTAGTGCTTACGAAGTTGGACGGGGATACCCGTGGGGGCGCAACCTTATCCGTAAAAGCGGTAACGGGAAAGCCCATCAAGTTTTGTAGCGTAGGCGAAAAACTGGGGGATTTAGAACCCTTCCATCCCGACCGTATGGCTTCCCGTATCTTGGGTATGGGGGACGTACTTTCCTTAATTGAAAAAGCGCAAGAAGCGGTAACCGAACAGGAAATGAAGGAAATGGAGAAAAAACTCCGTTCGGCAAGTTTCACCCTAACCGATTACTTAGAACAGTTCCGCGCGCTAAAGAAAATGGGCAATTTGGGGGACTTGCTTCAAATGGTTCCCGGCGCTTCCAAAATGGGTTTATCCGCGGATAGCGTGGATGAAAAGAAGATGGAACGCGCGCAAGCGATTATCCTTTCCATGACGCAAAAGGAAAGGGATAACCCCTTAATCATCGGCAGCAGCCGTAAAAAGCGCATCGCTGCGGGTAGCGGCACCACCGTGCAGGACGTAAACCAACTGTTAAAACAGTACGACCAAGCAAAGCAGATGATGAAGCAAATGAAAAACGGAAGGAAATTCCCTTTCGGTAGAATGTAAACCGTGGTTCTTACGGCATCGCCGTGAAAATATACAAGAAATAAAGAAAATTAATTTCGGAGGAAAATTAAAATGGCAGTAAAAATGAGATTAACCAGACTTGGCAAACACAAGGCTCCTTGCTATCGTATCGTTGTTGCGGATAGCAGAACCCCCCGCGACGGTAAAGTGATTGACACCGTTGGTCATTACGACCCCACCCGTCAACCCGCTGAACTCGTTGTAAACGTTGACAAGGCTAAAGATTGGATTTTGAAGGGCGTTCAACCCACCGAAACCGTAAAGGCACTTTTGGTACAAGCTGGCGCAATGGAAAAATCCGAAAAACTTTCTCCTTCCAAAACCAACCCCAAAAAGAAAAAGGGCTAAGGGTTTAGCTTATGTTAGAGCTGATTAAATTCGTCGTTGAACAGTTCGCTGAAAAACCCGAATGTATTCAGTACTTAACCGAAGAAAACGGCAACACCGTTACCGTAACGGTGGTACTGGATGAATCGGATATGGGTAAAGTTATCGGCAGACAAGGCAAAGTAGCCAAAGCGCTTCGCACGTTGGTGAAAACCGCTTCCGCCAAGGAAGGCAAAAAGTATAATATCGAAATTAAGGAAACGGGAGAAATTTAATTATTTCTCCTTTTTCCTGTTTTTGCGCGTTTAGATAAGGGCGCGTAGGTGGAACAATGCAAGAAAAATTACTGATTGGTGAAATTTTAAAGCCCCAAGGCATTCGTGGGGAAGTAAAGGTAAAGCCCTACGTGGATAATGCGGATCGCTTTTACGATCTAAAAACCGTATTTTTGGAAGATACCGAATATAAAGTCCTGCACGCGCGCGTGGGGGACGGTTTCGTGTTCCTTGCGCTATCCAGCGTGGCGGATAGAAACCAAGCGGAATTGCTTCGCGGTAAAAAACTGTACGTAACCCGTGAAAACGCCGTTCCTTTAACCCAAAACACCTTCTATATCGTGGACGTATTGGGCGCGGAAGTGGTGGACGAAACGGGGCATATCTACGGCGTGGTTGCGGACGTAACCCCCGCTTCCCGTGATATTTTCACCTTGGAACGCGTGGGGAAAAAGCCCATTCGCTTTCCCTTCTTAAAGGATTTGGTGCTTTCGGTGGATACCGAAAACAAAAAAATTACCGTAAACAAAAAACGGATGGGAGAGGTAGCCGTGTATGAGGATTGATATCCTAACCCTATTTCCCGAAATGTTCACCCCGCTTAGCGAAAGCATCATCAAGCGCGCTAGGGAAGCGGGCGCCATTACCGTTTGCGTACACGATATCCGCGAATACTCGTTGGATAAGCATAAGAAGTGCGACGACTACCCCTTTGGGGGCGGCGCGGGGATGTTGATGACGCCCCAACCCATTGCTTCGGCAATTACGGCGATAGACCCGAATCACGAAGCGCTTCGCATTTATCTTTCCCCAAAGGGGAAAGTTCTTTCCCAGCCCATCGTTAGGGAGTACGCGAAAAAGGAGAGAATTCTTCTTCTTTGCGGACATTACGAAGGGGTGGATCAACGGGTGATCGACCTGTTTATTGACGAAGAATTATCCGTGGGGGACTACGTTCTAACGGGTGGGGAACTCCCCGCCATGATCGTTACGGACGCGGTTGCCCGTTACGTGGAAGGGGTGCTAAACGCGGCTTCCTTGCAAAACGAAAGCCACACCGAAAACCGTTTGGAATACCCCCAATATACCCGTCCGCAAGAATTTATGGGGCTTACCGTACCCGAGGTTTTGGTTTCGGGCGACCATAAAAAAGTGGAGGAGTGGCGCAGGGAAGAATCTTTGATTCTTACCCGTAAACGCCGCCCCGACCTGTTAACCGAAGAAGAACGGCAGGAAAGTTATACCACCTTGCCGCAGCCCAAGGTAAAAAGAAGAAAGCGCGGAAAGGCGCAAACGAACGCGGAAGGCGGAAAAGCTTTGCAAAGCGAGGAATAAAAAATGAAAACCATACAATGGTTCCCCGGGCATATGACCAAAGCCTTACGTATGATGGAGGAACAGTTAAAACTATGCGACGGCGCGGTTGTGATTATGGACGCGCGCTGCCCCGAAGCTTGCGTAAACCGCAAGCATACCGCGTTGTTTTCTTCTAAACCCTTGTTGTACGTATTGAATAAAAGCGATTTAAGCGATGCGAACGCAGTAACCGCTTGGCTGGACTTTATGAAAAAGCGGGGGCAAAACGCGATAGCGGTATGCGCAAACCGCCCCAAGGATATCACCGCCTTAAAAAGCGCACTTGCCAAACTGTTTGAAGAAAAGCGCGAACGCAACGCGAAAAAGGGCGTAAATATGCCCATGCGCGTTATGGTGGCGGGCATTCCCAATACGGGTAAAAGCACCTTAATTAACGCGTTAGCGGGCGAAAAACGCGCGCAAACGGGGGATAAAGCGGGTGTAACGCGTGGCAAGCAATGGATTCGCGTGGGGGATTTGGAACTTTTGGATACCCCGGGTACCATGCCCCCCGCCTTTGATAACCAAACCCTAGCCAAGCACCTTGCCTACGTTGGCAGTATTAACGACGATATTTTGGATATGGACGACCTTGCCTTGGAGCTGTTATGGGAAATTTACACGGGCAAGTATAGGGCGGTCTTAACCGAAAAATACGGCGTTACGGGGCAGGAGGAAACCCCCTTACAACTTTTAGACTGCGTGGTAAAGCGCCGCGGATTTTTGCTTCGCGGTGGGGAATACGATTACGACCGCGCCGCCCGCGCGGTGATCGACGATTTCAGAAAGGGTAGATTAGGCGGCGTTTCGTTAGAACTTCCCCCCAAACCCTTAAACCTTTCTTTGGGGGAAGAAGATGACTAAACGGGAAGAAAAACTACGCGAAAAACTCAATGAAAAGTTAGCGTACGAACGCGCGTGGCAAGCGCGCGGCGCAACCTATATTGCGGGTACGGACGAAGTGGGGCGCGGGCCTTTGGCGGGCCCCGTGGTTTGCGCGGCGGTTATCATGCCCTTAAACGAAGAAGCCCTTTTGCTGGGTGTAGACGATAGCAAAAAGGTTTCCGAAAAGAACAGGGAAATTCTTGCCGAAGAAATCAAAAAACGCGCGATAGCCTACACGATATGCGAAGTTTCGCCCGAGGAAATTGACCGCGTAAACATTTTGAACGCGGTAAAGCAATGTATGAAAAACTGCGTGGAAACCCTTGCGGTAAAGCCGAACGTGGTGTTTGCGGACGCGGTGGAACTGGATTTCGGCGTGCCAAGCGAAGCCATTATTAAAGGGGACGCAAAAAGTTATACCATAGGCGCGGCTTCCATTATAGCCAAGGTGTACCGTGATAATTTGATGAAGGAATACGCGAAAACGTACCCCGAATACGGCTTTGCGGAAAATAAAGGCTACGGCACGGCGGCGCACATCAGCGCGATTAGGGAGAAGGGATTATGCCCCATACACAGAAGGACCTTTACAAAAAACTTTTGGGCGGAAGGGGAGAGCGAGCCGCGCTAAAACACCTAAAAAAGCAAGGCTTAAAACCCGTATGCAAAAATTATAAAACCCCCTTTGGGGAAATGGATTTAGTGCTTCGTCAAGGGGAAACGCTTGTGTTTGCGGAAGTAAAAACGCGTACAAGAACGGACTACGGAACCCCTTCGCAAGCGGTAGATTCCTTAAAGCGTGAGCGTTACAAAAGGGGCGCTCTATACTTTTTAAAGCGCAAAGGGATAGCCGAAGATAGCGTTTCTATCCGCTTCGACGTGGTGGAAGTGTTCTTGGGAAATCCCCCTGAAAGCATCACCGTAGGGGTGGAAGAACAAGGGAAAAAACTGAAAAAGAAAGGTGATTTGTTCGTTCGGCATATCGAAGGCGCGTTCTTCTAAAAACTCTAAAAAATGCAAAAAAACTTACAAAAAACGCAAAAAAATGCGGAAAAGCAGGCAAAAACGCTTGCTTTTTTCTTTTGGCTATGGTAAGATATTGAGGATTACGGGCGGTCCTCTTGCATGCTTTGGCTACGAACGCTCTTGGAGGTTTCAAGTATTATGAAAAACATTATCGAAGCAATTGAAAAAGAAAACATGCGCTCCGACCTTCCCGAATTCAGGGTTGGTGATACCGTTCGCGTATCCGTTAAGGTCGTAGAAGGTACCAGAGAACGTTTACAAGCGTTTGAAGGTGTAGTTATTGCCAAGAAAAACGGCAGCGTTAGGGAAACTTTTACCGTTCGCCGCGTATCTTTCGGCGTAGGTGTGGAAAGAACTTTCCCCTTACACTCGCCCAAAATCGGTGGTATCCAAGTAGTAAAACGCGGTCTTGTAAGACGTGCTAAGTTGTACTATTTAAGAGATTTAACCGGTAAGGCTGCTAAGATTAAGGAAATTTTATAATTTCAAACGAACTTAGGCGTAAAGCCGTGGTTTCACACGTTGAAACCACGGCTTTTTTGCGTTCTTTTTGGGCAATTTCAAAAAATAGGGTAGAATATATAAAAAAGTTGGAAAAACACGTAAAAAAGGGTTGCGTAAAATCGCAATTTAGGGTAAAATAAAATAGCGTATCTCTATCTATATATAGGGGGAAGTTTCTTTTCTCCGCGTATAAAGGTAGATTTCGCCACGAAAAACAAAAGGCTTGCGGAATTAAAATTTTCGCAAAAAAAACCGCCGAAACAGGCGGAAACGGGAGATGTTATATGGAAAACAACCTGAAGAAAGAAAGCGTTTCCGAAAAGAAAGCAAGGAAGCGCCAACAAACGGCGGAACAAACCGCAACCGAACGAAAGGAAGGCTTTTGGGCGGGTGTAAAGCATTCTTTGCGCGCAGATTGGCAAAGATGGGCTTTAACCTTGCTGGCTTTCGTGTTCGCGGCGTTCCTTTTCATTGATTTCGGCAATTTCACCATGCCCGATTCTACTTTTAAGTTCGAACAAAAGTATGAAGCAGGCAGCGGTCAAATCGTAGATAACGAAATCGTGATCAAGTTAAACTATATGAAGGACGAAAACGATAAAATCGTTACCTTGGACGAAATTTGGATGCACGCTGGCTCCGTAAAACTTGCAAAGGGCGAAGCGGCGGAACTTTCCTTTGCTTACGGCACGTCCGCTTCTTCTAGCACTTGGTATAACTCCAAAATGGGCAAGGTGAAGATGCACGATAACGCGCACTCCTCCGATCAGGATAACTACCGCTTATACAAGTGGACGCGCTTATTCAACGATATCGGCACTTCCGAAAGCCAAGCGTATATCAAAATTTCTACCAAGCAACCCGTTTACGTAAACGAATTGGTGTTCTTGGATAAGAATATGAACGCGATCCCCGCGGAAATCGTTTCGGGGGATGAAGGCGCGAAGAAGTTGATTGACGAACAAAAGAACTTTAAGCGCACGGTTGTACACAGTAAAACGGAAGGGTTCTACGACGCGCAAGTGAAAAACGACCGTATGAACAGCATCATCTTCGACGAATACTATTTCGCTACCACCGCGTTTGACTTCTTGAACGGCGAAGCGCCCTATTTAGAAGTATCTCACCCCCCGCTTGGTAAGGTGTTGCTTGCCGTTGGTATCGGCGTGTTCGGTATGAATACGTTCGGTATGCGCATTATGCCCGCGCTTTTCACGTTGGCAACCATGTTCGTTGCGTACGCGCTTGGAAAACGCTTGCTGAAAAACAGCAAAACCGCAGGCTTTATTTTCGCATTACTGTTCGCCCTTTCGGGTATGAATATTTCTATGGGTAGAATTGGAACTACGGATGCGTTCTTAACCTTCTTCTTGCTCCTTTCCTTCTACTATATGTTGGTGTTCTTACAAAACGGTATCAACCGTAAGCACCGCTTCCTTTCCTTCGTACCCCTGGTATTTTCGGGCGTATTCTTCGGAATGGCGGCATCCGTAAAATGGTCGGGTATTACCGCGGGCATCGGTTTGTTCGCTATGTTCGCTTTGTTCTTTGCGAAACTGGTTCTTGGTGGCGTGAAGAAAGTAAAAGCACTTGCTAGCGGCGCGGAAACGGTAACCGAAGGGGAAGATTTCTTACCTGCGGAAATTGCCGCGCGTAACGAAAAGAAAGAAGTAATTAAGGATTCGGTATTCTCCGTTGTATTCGCAGGCGTTGGCTTTATCGTGCTCGGCTTTGTAATGTACTTGCTTTCTTACCTGATTGCAGGTTCTTCCTACTGCGTATATTCGAACACGACCAACGTACTGAAAGCTTTCTGGGAAAACCAAAAATATATTATGAACTTCCACACGGGCAATATGGCGGGGGACGACAACACCTCCGGTTGGTGGGGTTGGCCCATTAACTTCCAAGCCGCTTGCTTTGCGGTAGACGATATGGGTAAATACGAACGCGTGCTTTGCATGGGCAATATGGTTGCTTTCGCGTTCTCCCTAATCGCGCTTATCTATATCGTTGTGGAAATGTGCATCGTTAAGTTTAGCAAAAAGGCAAATGAAGAAGATAAGGCGTTCGTTAATTACGTGAAAAAGCCCTTCTGGTTCTTGCTTATCGCGTTCGCTGCTTGCTACGTGCCCTTTATGTTCATCAAACGCCCCATGTACCCCTACTCCTTCTTAACCGCTAGCGTGTTCTACGTTGGATTCCTTGCGCTGTTCCTTTGCGCAGTTTTGGAAACCAAGAAAAACGTAATTAAACGCGGTTTCTTAAAGGGGAAAACGGTAGGCGGCGTTATGGCTGTAACCGCAATTGGTTTGGTTGCCGTTTGCTTTATGATGTTCTATCCTGGATTTGCCGGTCTTCCCGTTCCTTATAAACTTGCAAGAGTTCTGTTCGGTTGGGCTTGCTTAAACCACGGCGTATATTTGCCCTAAATACATGCTTGCCAAAGTATACAGTTTTGCGCTTTTAGGTTTAGAAGGAAAGCGCATTGAAGTGGAAACGGATATTTCGAAAGGCCTGCCCGCGTACGACGTGGTGGGCCTTCCCGATACTGCGGTAAAAGAATCGCGCGAAAGGGTGCATTCGGCAATCAAAAACACCATGCTCCTTTTCCCCAACAATAAAATTACCGTAAATTTAGCCCCCGCGGACTTAAAAAAGGAAGGCTCGGGCTTGGATCTTGCCATTGCCGTTTGTATATTGAAGGCAAGCGGTCAAGTGAAAAACGGGTATGAAGATACCATCTTTTTCGGGGAACTTGCGTTAGACGGCAGTTTGCGCCCCGTTCGCGGTATTTTACCCCTGTTAATTTCCGCAAGAAATTGCGGGTATAAAAAATTCATTCTTCCCAAAGGGAACGAAAAGGAAGCGTCGTATTTGGGGGACGTAGAAGTATACGCCGCCCAAACGCTTGCCCAAACGGTTTCGTTTTTGAACGGGGAAGGGGAAATTCTTCCCACCCCCCAAACCAAGTACGCAACCCCCGCCTTGGAAAGCAATCCGTACGAAGCGGACTTAAAATTCGTCAAAGGGCAAATTTTGGCAAAGCGCGCCATTGAAGTGGCGGTTGCGGGTGGCCATAACCTACTTATGGTGGGCCCTCCCGGTTCGGGGAAAACCATGCTTGCCAAATGTATTCCCACCGTTATGCCCGATATGACCTTTGAAGAAGCGTTGGAAGTTACCAAAATTCACTCGGTAGCGGGCGTTTTGGACGTAGATACGGGCATTGCCAATCGCAGGCCCTTCCGCACCCCGCACCACACGGCAACCACCATTGCGCTTACGGGCGGCGGAACGCACAGTAAACCCGGGGAAATTTCCTTGGCGCACGGGGGCGTGCTATTTTTGGACGAACTCCCCGAATATCAGCGCAGTACGTTAGAAGCGCTCCGCCAACCCTTGGAAGACCGCGTAATTACGGTTGCGCGCGCCGCTTCCACCGTAACTTACCCCGCAAGTTTTATGTTGGTTGCAGGGATGAATCCTTGCCCTTGCGGGAACTACGGCAGTAAAACGCAGGAATGCAGTTGCTCGGCGGCGCAAATTCATAAATATCGCAGTAAAATTTCGGGGCCCTTGCTTGACCGCATTGATATTCATCTTACGGTGGATAGCGTTAAGTATTCCGAACTGATGGATAAAGCGGAAGGGGAAAGTAGCGCAAGCGTAAAGCAACGCGTAAACAAGGCGCGCGAACTGCAAAGAATCCGCTATGAAAAGGATCGCATCTACACCAACGCGCAAATGGGCGAAAAGCACATTAAAGCGTATTGCAAATTGTCTGCCGAAGGCGAACGGATTATGGAACGCGCTTTTACAAGCCTAAACCTTTCTGCTCGCGCCCGCGGAAGAATTTTAAAAGTGGCTAGAACCATTGCGGATTTGGCGGGGGAAGAAAATATTTCCACCACCCATTTAATGGAAGCAATCGGGTATCGCAGTTACGAAAAAAACAACGTATAATTCGCCTTTGCCGTAAGCGACGAAAGCGTTTCGCTTACGGCAGCGGTTTTTTACCTACGAAAAGAACGAAAGGGGGGAAATATGGATAAAAACGCGCAACGCGCCGTGATATTTTTGGATAGTTTCCCCCGTTTGGAATATAAATATAAAGCCCTAATTTTAAGTGAAGTGGGCGACCCCAAAAACCTATACGCGCATTTGCCCAAGTACCGCGATTTACTGATTCGCGCGGTAGGGGAGGAAGCGGATGAAATTTTGCGCCTGGCAAACCCCCAAGGGGAAGCGCAAGTTTTAGAAAACTTAAAAAAGCGGGGCATTATGCCCATTACGCGGGGCAATAGGTATTATCCCGAAAGTTTGGAAAATACGCCCGCGCCCCCGTTGGTGTTATACGCGCAAGGGAATATCGAACTGTTAAAAAACCGCAAGTTTGCCATCGTGGGAAGTAGAAAAACGCCCCAAGCGGAACTGCGCCTTGCCGAAGAATTTGCGGAAAAGATTGCAGACCGTATGGCGGTAGTTACGGGCATTGCCGAAGGGGCGGACGCGGCGGCTATCCGCGGCGCATTGAAAAAGAATCATCTAATTTCGGTGCTTGCCTACGGCTTTGATTACGTGTATCCCGAACTGCATCGCGGTCTTTTAGAAGAAATTAAACAAAAGGGGCTTGTGATTACCGAATATCCCCCCTCCGTTCCCGCATACAAATGGCAATTCCCCGTAAGGAACCGCATCATCGCGGGGCTTAGCGAAGGGGTTTTGGTGGTTTCCGCCCGTGAAAAAAGCGGCGCGCTGTACACCGCTTCGTACGCGGCAACTTACGGCAGGGACGTGTTTGCGTTTCCCTATAAAGTGGGGGAATCCGCGGGGAAGGGTTGCAATTCGCTAATCAAACAAGGCGCGGCGTTATGTGATAAGGCGGAAGAAATTTTGCTTTCTTACGGCTTTGAAACCGAAGAAATACCCCCCGATTTGCCTTTCACCGATGAAGAAAAAACGGTGCTACAACTGTTAAGGGAGGACGAGATGGTGATAGACGTTCTTGCCGAACGCTCTTCCTTACCCCCGTACGCTTTACTTGCGGCGCTAAATTCGTTAGAAATGAACGGTTATATCGTGAAAACGGGCGCGGACGGATACCGCGCGGTCAAATAATCGCTAACAGCGATAGGAGTTAGTTATGGACTTAATTATCGTAGAATCCCCATCCAAAGCAAAGACCATAGAAAAGTACTTGAAAGGAAAATACCGTGTGGATGCTTCGGGCGGCCATATTCGTGACCTTCCCGAACGTCAAATCGGTGTGGATATCGCCAATAATTTTGAACCGAAATATACCATTAACGCGGATAAAAAAGCCACCATCGCGCGCCTTACCGAAAAGGCTTCCAAGGCAAGCAAAGTTTACCTTGCAACCGACCCGGACCGTGAAGG
>JAZUCI010000105.1:0-9581 GCA_045639045.1 Christensenellaceae bacterium | reverse complement strand
GATATTTCCTTCTATTCGATTTTTAAACTACCTTCCACAACAACTCAGTTGTGGCGCCCGCCCTCAAAAGCGAGCCTACGTATTCTAACATAACCTATTAGGTTTGTCAAACGTTTTTTCATACTTTTTTAAAAAATTTTTGTCTTTTTTTAAAGAATTTTATTTTTGACTATATCTTGTGGTTTTTTGCCCGTTCTTACACAATTTTACCCATAAGTTTATCCGCTAGGCTTAAGAATTGTTCACTATTTAACGTTTCTCCGCGCACCATGGGGGTAAGACCGCACGCGGCGATCACGTTTTCGCCTTCTTCCCTGCTAATTTTAAAAGATTGCATCAAGTTGTTAAGCAAAGTTTTTCTTCTTGACGCGAACGCGGCGCGCACCACCGCGCGGTACGCCTTTGCGGTTTCTTGGGGCAGGGTTTTACGTAAAGTAATTTCCACCACGGCGGAATCCACGTTCGGCACGGGATAGAACATTTTTCTTGGCACTTTACGGGTAACGCGCGCTTCCCCGCGAACGGAGATTGCCGCGGTTACGCTGCCGTAGGCTTCGGTACCCGGCTGCGCGGAAAGACGGTCTGCCACTTCTTCCTGCACCATAATTATCATACGGCGCATCTTTTCCGAACGTTCCACGAATTTCATAATTACGGGCGTGGTGATATAGTAAGGCAGGTTTGCCACCACCACGTAAGAAGAAAGCCCTTGCTCTATTTCCGCAAGTTCCTGCTTCATAATATCCTGAAAGCGCAGTTCCACGTTGCTAAATTCCGCAAGGCGGTGCGAAAGAACGGGCTGCAAATCGCGGTCGATTTCGTAGCCGATGACCTTGCCTGCGCTTTCGGCAAGCGCCGCGGTAAGCGTTCCGCCCCCACAGCCGATTTCAATTACCGTATCTTCCTTGGTTACGCCCGCATCCGCAACGATGGCGGAAAGCAAGTTGGTATCCGAAATAAAGTTTTGCCCAAACTTTTTTTTGAAATAGAATTTTTCCCTTTGCAGGGTTTCCTTTAACGTTTCCATATTACCCCAAAACAACGGACGAAACCGCCCGTTGTGTTTTTACGCGGTATTCCGCGCCGTTTATTATTATAGTACGCACGTACGTATACGCATACGCACGCGAGATCCCCTTTCCCTTGCCCCTTTCGGTTACAAGGAAAATTTGGAGAAAAGCCGTTTTAAGTTTTGATAGGTTTGTTCGGCGGCTTGTTCCACGCTTTCCCCACGGATTTCCGCCAAGCGGGAAAGCACGTGCTTTACGAACAAGGGCTTATTTTCCTGACCGCGGAAGGGTTCGGGCGCCAAGTATGGGCTATCCGTTTCCACCAAAATGCGGTCCGCGGGCAAAAACGCCGCCACTTCGCGAAGATTTTTTGCGTTTTTGAAGGTGAGCGTACCCGAAAAAGAGAAATACGCGCCCATATCCAGTAAAATTTTCGCCGTTTCCACGCTACCCGAATAACAATGCATTAAAAAGGTATCGTAATCCGCGCGACGTTCCTTTAACACGGTTAACGTATCCTCCGTGGCTTCGCGCATATGCACGGCAAAGGGCAAACGGGCGGTTTTCGCCAACTGAATTTGCTTATGGAAGGCGGTTTTTTGCGCCCCTTCGTCGTACGGAACGTAGTGGTAATCCAAGCCGATTTCCCCTATCGCAACGCATTTAGGGTGCGCGGAAAGGGTTAACAAACTTTGCAAATTTTCATCCGTTGCCGAAAGGGGGTTATCGGGATGAATCCCCGCGGTAAAGAACACCGAGGGATAGGCTTCGGCAAGTTCTTTGCCGTAAAAGGAGGAAGCAACGCTATACGCCGCGTTAATTGCGGCAAGCACGCCCCCTTCTTCGTAACGGGCAACTTCCGCGCCTACGTCCGTATAGCGTTCGTCGCACAAATGGCAATGAGAGTCAACGATTTTCATTAGAAAATTTCGCTGCCGTCCTCAATGGCTACTTCGGGGGTTAAGAAGGCAAGCTTGCCTTCCGCGTTTTCCGCGCAAATAATCATACCTTGGCTTTCAATTCCGCGCAGTTTTACGGGTTTTAAGTTGGTTACCATAACCACTTGCTTACCGATAAGGTATTCGGGCGCGTACGCTTTTTTGATACCGCTTACCACTTGGCGTTCTTCGTTTCCAAGTTTTACGCGGAGCTTTAACAGTTTATCCGACTTGGGTACTTCTTCCGCTTCTAACACGGTGGCAACTTTTAATTGTACTTTTGCAAAATCGTCAATGCTGATTTCGGGTTTTTGGGTTTGTTCTTCCACTTTTACTTCCACCTTTTTTTCTTTTTCCTTTTTTTCGGCAAGAACGAGCGATTCTACTTCGCTAAGTTCTTTTTGAATATCAATACGGGGGAACAAGGGGGGCGTTTTGGTTACGGTTACGTTTAAGGGAAGCACCCCAAAGGTTTTTACCGAATCAAAATTTGCTACCACGCTTGCATCCACCCCAAGGCTACCTAAAATTACGTCGGGCGACTTGGTGAGATAGGGCTTTAACATTACCGCAACGATGCGAAGGGTTTCCGCCAAATTATACATAACGGTGGCAAGACGGGCGCGTTTGGATTCATCCTTTACCAAAGCCCAAGGCGCGGTGTCGTCCACGTACTTGTTCGCGCGTTGTACCACGCGGAAAATTTCGGTAAGCGCTTCGGGAACGTTTAACGCGTCCATAGCGGAGCATACTTTCGCATATAATCCGCTTGCCATACCGATGAGTTCTTCATCCACGGGCGCGGATTCGCGCTCTTCGGGCAAGGTGCCGCCAAAGTATTTTTCAATCATCGCTTGCGTGCGGTTTACCAAGTTACCAAGGTCGTTGGCAAGGTCGGTATTGATGCGCTTAAGTAAGGATTCGTTGGTATACACCCCGTCGCTACCAAAGGGAATTTCGCGAAGGAGGAAATAACGAACGGCATCCGAGCCGTATCTATCGCAAAGCGCAACGGGATGTACCAGTTCGGTTTTGATTTTATCCGTCTTACTCTTACTCATTTTATCCCCGCCGATCAGTAGCCAGCCGTGGCCGTATACTTGTTTGGGAAGGGGTAAATCCAACGCCATTAAGATGGCGGGCCAAATGATAGCGTGGAAACGGATAATTTCCTTTGCGGTCATATGCAAATCCGCGGGCCAATATTTTTGGAAGTTTTCATCCTTTTCGGATAAATAGCCAAGCGCGGAGATGTAGTTAGAAAGCGCGTCAATCCAAACGTAAACCACGTGCTTTTTATCAAAGGAAACGGGAATCCCCCAGTTAAAGGAGGTACGGGATACGCACAAATCGGTAAGCCCGGGCTTTAAGAAGTTGTTCACCATTTCGTTTACGCGGGATTTGGGTTGTAAGAATTCGGGGTTATCTTCGTACAGCTTTAAGATTTTATCCGTGTACTTGGAAAGGCGGAAGAAGTAGCTTTCTTCCTTTTCACGGCTTACTTCCCTACCGCAGTCCGGACACTTGCCGTCCACAAGTTGGGATTCCGTCCAAAAACTTTCGCAAGGGGTGCAATACCAGCCTTCGTATTCGGCTTTGTAAATTTCCCCTTTTTCGTACAGTTTTTCAAAAATCTTCTGCACGCAAGAAATATGTTCTTCGTCCGTGGTGCGGATAAACTTATCGTACGTGATGTCCATTAAGGACCAAATATCTTTTAATTTTGCCACCAAGCCGTCAATGAACGGTTTGGGTTGCATCCCTGCTTCTTCCGCTTTTTTAGCGATTTTTTGGCCGTGTTCGTCCGTACCCGTTAAAAAGAATACGTCGTAGCCGTTCATACGCTTAAAGCGCGCGAACGCATCGCATACCGTGGTGGTATAGCAATGCCCAAGGTGCCAATCCCCGCTGGGATAGTAGATGGGTGTGGTGATATAAAACTTTTCTTTTTCTTGCATAATGCCCTCCGAAGCGCGCGCGAATGGGCGTGCGCCACCCTTAGGTTTTTATTTGTTCCCCACAAGTATACCGCAAAAAGAAGAAAAAGTAAAGGTTTTTACCCCATTTTTCACCCCTTTTGGCATACTTTCTAATAAAAAGCAATAGGCTTACGGTATGAATACCGTATTTTTAATTTGCGTTTTTATCTCCACCCTTTGTTTACTGTTTACCGCCCCTGCGGAAATTTTGCCCGCCATTTCCGCGGGAACGCAAGGCGCGGTTAGTTTATGCTTAAGCCTTGCCGCTTCCTTTGCGCTTTGGGGGGGATTTACCGAAATTGCAAAATCCACGGGCGCACAGCGGGGGCTTGCCAAACTGTTACGCCGCCCCCTTTCCTTTTTGTTTGGGAAAACCGAAAAGGGCGCAACCGAAGATATTGCAACCAATTTATCCGCTAATTTTTTAGGCTTGGGGGCGATTGCCACCCCCGCAGGGATTTCCGCCGTGAAAGGGCTACTGCAAGGGGCAAAAAACGAGCAAACCTTTGAACGGCAAACGGGCATATTATTACTGCTAAACACTTGCTGTTTACAACTCCTTCCCACCAGCGTAATTTCCCTACGGCTTTCGCTTGGCAGTTCTGCCCCTGCGGATATTTGGCTACCCACTTTTTTTACGGGGGTGTTTTCCACCTTGCTTGCGGTTAGTGTGGCTTTCGTTTGGCAAAGGGTGGGGCGGAAAAAGGAAAACGGGACGCGCGTTTCTGCCCCAAAACCCCTTTTTTATGCCCTTTCCAAGGGGGAAACGAGCCGTGGTTAACGCATATCTTTTACCCGTATTGCTTTTGACTTTACTACTTGCCGCCGCCCTAAAAAAAGTACCCGTTTACCGCGCGTTTTGTAAGGGCGCGGGGGATGCGATTCCCCTTGCAACCGGCCTATTCCCCTTTTTATGCGCGGTGATGGTGATGAGCGAGCTGATGCGCCTTTCGGGGGTAAGCCGTTATTTAAGCGAACTCCTTTCCCCCGCGCTATCCCTTTTAGGGATCCCCAAGGAACTTTCCCCCTTGCTTTTGATGAAACCCTTTTCGGGAAGCGCCAGCCTTACCATGCTTGCGGACGTATGCAAAGCCTACGGAACCGAAAGCGTGATTGCCCGTTGCGCCGCGGTGGTTTACGGTAGCAGCGAAACGGTGTTTTACGTAACCGCCGTGTATTTTTCGGGTACGGGAAAGCGGAAGTTTCTGTTCCCCGTAGCCGTTAGCCTAACGATTAGCGTTTTATCCGCCGCCCTTGGGTGCGCCTTGATACGCCTAGGGCTATAAGACAATAAAAATCCCCCGTGAAAAAAGCGAAAAGCCCTTTACAAACGGGGGGAAATAATGATATAATATTTTAAGAAAAAATTACGCGTTCGGCATAGGTTTTCCTTTACGCTTTATAGTATTCGGTAAGCATTCCTTTTAGCACGTTGATTTGCTTTTGGATTGCCTTGCCGATATCCGTTTCCTTTACCAAAATGCGTTTATCGTACACCTTTAGCGTACGGATTTCGCTTTGCATACCAAAGGAAGAAACGTCCTCCTCGGGTAAATGCGAAACAAGGTACAAGCCTTGGGAATTGTTAATTAAGGTATAACCGCCAATGCCCGTTTTCTTATGATAAGCGCGCGAAAGCCCACCGTCTATCGTAACGTGGCGCACGTTTCCGCTTTCGGGGCGTTCCCCGTCCTTTACTTTTACGGGCACGTGGCCGTTCACCACGGTGGAATATTTGCCGTTCAACCCAAAATTCTTTAATACTTTTAAGCAAAATTCTTCTTGCTTTACGTAATCGTAATACGGGTCTTTATTTTCCACTTCGGCGCGGTGTTCAAAGTAGCGGGTGTAAACGCACATTTTATCCCTGCCGTAAAGGGGGGATTTTTTACCGCACCACAGATACCAAATATAATCCACCGCGTACGCATCCCCTTCGGCGGCGGCGCGTACCAACTTTTCTAACCGATCGTATAAATCTTTGCCCGCGTAGGTTTTATTCCCCACGGCAACGTGCGAAAATTCCCCGTTTTCTTCGGTGGGAACGCATCCGTGTAGCAGTAGGTTTCCGTTTGCCACCTGATACATTGCGCCCTTAGAAAGCAGAAAGCGTACGTGTTCGGCAAGCCGTTTGTTGTGAACGAATTCTTCGGTAAGCAAGTTAATTAGCGCTTCTTCCTTTTCGGTTAGCGTATCCGAAGGATACAAAATGCGGTCCTGCATATCGTATTCGGGGTGCGCTTTAATTAGTTGATTTTCTAATTTTAATTGAATAACCGTGATTGCCTTTGCCATTTTGGAAAGCAAGTCGTTCTTTTCAAATTCGCTTTCGGTACCGAATACGTCCGAAATGGGGAAATCCTCCCCCGCGTCCTCCCCGTATTCTTCTAACGCGAAGGTCACTAAGGGGCGAAGGTTGATGGCGTAACCGCTTTCCAGCGCAACCAAATTGCGGTACGCGCAATTAATTCTAAGCACGTTGCATACGCAAGCGCGGTTTCCGAAATGCGCGCCCATCCATAAAATATCGTGGTTCCCCCACGCAATATCCAAGGAATGGTACTTTTGCAAGGTATCCATAATTTCCGCAGAACCGTTTCCGCGGTCGTAGATATCCCCAAGGATATGCAAGTGGTCTATCGCCAAGCGGGAAATGACTTCGCAAAGCGCTTGAATAAAGCGTTCGGCGTTGCCCAGTTCCACGATGCCGTCGATAATATTGTTATAGTAATCGCTTTTATCAATGCTGTGATCGGGCATATTGATCAGTTCGTCAATGATATAGCGGTACTGATACGGAAGCGCCTTTCTTACCTTGGAACGGGTATACTTTGCGGAAACTTGCTTACACACTTCAATTAAGCGAAGAAGTAGCGCGCGGTATTGCTTTTTCACCTGCCCCTTCTTTTGCTTGCGAAGTTTTTGCAGTTCTTCCTTCGGTTCGTATATCATAGCGGCAAGCGCGTTTTTATCCACCGCCGCCAAGCGATCCCCAAAGGTTAAGTCAATTTTGGTGCGGATAACCCCCGAAGCCGTTTTTAACAAGCGGGAAAACACCTTGCTTTCCCCGTGTAAATCACTTAAAAAATGCTCCGTTCCCTTGGGAAGGTTTAAAATGGCTTGCAAGTTGATAATTTCGGTCATCACTTCTTGCGCGTTTTTGTACTGCTTGGAAAGCAATTCGTAAATTTCCCCTTTCACGGCGAACCCCCAAAACTTTTTAACTTATATTCATTATACCACAAACGGGTGGTTTTGCAATATGAATTTGCGAAAAAACCACCCGAAAAACATAAACGAAACATAGACCTATTTGAAAATTTCACCCAAGCGTAGATAAACGAAAAGGAGAATTTTATGAACTACGAATTGCTGTACGGAAAAAATTACGACGAAAAATTTCAAACCGCGCGAATGACGGCGCTAATTGAAAAATTTACGAAGGTGGAAGGGGCGGCACCCGCTTTCCTATTCTCCTCTTCGGGCAGGGCGGAAATTTTGGGCAACCACACCGACCACCAACACGGAAAAGTGGTGGTTTCGGCAATTTCTTGCGATATTTTGGCGGCGGTATCCCCCACCGCTAAACGTCAAGTAAAAATTTGTTCGGAAGGCTACCGCGATATCGTGGTGAATTTAAGCGACCTAACCGTAAAGGAACGGGAGTACGGCACTTCTACCGCGCTTACCCGTGGGGTGTTAGCGGATATCACCAAACGCTTTGGGGAAATTAAGGGCGGATTTACCGCGCATATTACTTCTAACGTGTTTAAGGGCGCGGGGGTTTCTTCTTCCGCCGCGTTTGAACTACTAGTTGCGGAAATTACCAACGATTTGTATTTTAACGGCAGTATTTCGGCGGTGGAAAAGGCGGCGATTTCGCAGTTTAGCGAAAACGTATATTTTAATAAGCCTTGCGGTATTTTGGATCAAATGGGAATTTCCCTTGGCGGGCTTACGAATTTAGATTTCGCTATTCCCGAACAACCCGTAATTAAAAGCTTGAAAGCGCCCCAAGGGTACGCCTTCGTTATCACCAACACGGGGGGCGACCACGCGCATTTAACCGGCCACTACGCGGATATCAAAACCGAAATGAAGCAAATTTGCGAATATTTTGATAAATCCGTTTTGCGCGAAGTGGAAGAAAGCGCGTTTTACGCGGAAATGCCCAAACTCATTCAAAAATTCCCCGCGCGCGCTATTTTACGCGCAAAACATATCTTTGACGAAAACGCGGTGGTAGACCGCGCGGTTGCCGCTTTATCTATGGGGGATACGCAAGCCTTTTTACAATGCGTTGCGGATAGTGGGGAAAGCAGCTTAACCCAACTGCAAAACAACTTCGTACCCGGGGAAAAGGTGCAACCCATTCCCCTTGCCTTAAAACTTTCCCAAAAATACTTGGGTAGCCACGGCGCGGCGCGCGTGCACGGGGGCGGTTTTGCGGGTACGGTGCTTGCCGTTGTGGAAACGGATACAGCGGAAGGCTATATGCAATATATGAAATCCCTGTTTGGGGAAGAAAATTGCTTCCTTGCCAAAGTACGTGAAAAGGGAGCGTGCCGTATCATATGACGCAACTACCCAAACGCTTTGCGGATAAACTACCCGTAAACGTATACGTTTGCGCGGATTGCGGCAGGGATTTGTTTGAAGAAGGGGATTTTTGCGCGCGTTGCGCTTCCCTACTGCCCTATCTTAAGGGTAGCGTTTGCCCCGCTTGCGGTAGGCGGACGGTGGCAAGCGGTTTGTGTTTGGATTGCAAAAAAGATCCGCCCGCGTTTACCCTTTGCCGCGCGCCCTTTGATTATTACGGGCAGGTACGCAACCTAATTTATAAAATGAAATTTAGAAACCGCCCCTATTTAGCGCAAATTTTCGCGCCCTTTATGGTGGAAACGTACAAGGAGCACGGATTTAGCGCGGATGCGGTTGCCTTTATTCCCATGACGGAGAAAGCGGTAAAAAAACGCGGTTACAACCAAGCCGCCCTTCTTGCCAAACACGTGGCGGAAGAATTAAACCTTCCCCTTTTGGAAAACGCGCTAACCAAGGTAAAAACCACCCATAAGCAACGTCGCTTAAACAAAGAACAGCGAAAAGAAAACCTAAAAGGGTGCTTTAAGCCCGCGCCCAAAGCCGAACTGAACGGCAAAAATATTTTACTGATTGACGATATCGTAACCACGGGCGCAACCCTTTCGGAAGGGGCGGCGGCGCTAAAACGCAAGGGCGCAAATAAGGTGTTTTGTATGGCGGTAGCATCCACCCCCGCGCCTTCGCTGATCCCGGGGCTGAAAAAAGCCAAGGTAGGATGCAAACCCGCGCCCATACTTACCCCTGTGCTTACAAAATGCACGACGCGGGATTTTTCCACCGTGAAAAAACTGATTCGCGGGGCGAAAAAACACCTAAAAAAGCAAGGCGTTAACCAATGGCAGGACGGATTTCCCAATTCCGCCGCGCTTAAGGAAGATATTTTGCTTGGCAGGGCGCGAATTTTATCCTACGGCGGCTACCCCATGGGATACTGCTGTTTGGAATTTAACGGAGAAAAGGATTACGAAACCTTACTTGAAGGGGGTTGGCAATGCCCCACCCCGTACGAGGCAATGCACCGCGTTGCGCTATCCAAAAAAACGCGGGGGACG
>JAZUCI010000104.1:0-7277 GCA_045639045.1 Christensenellaceae bacterium | reverse complement strand
AAAATTCCGCACATCGGTTGGAACGCGTTGCGCTTTCAAGGGGAAAAGCACCCCCTATTTAAGTATTTAACCGAAGGGGAACACGTGTATTTCGTGCATTCCTTTTACGGGGTAAACTGTAAGGATAGCGTAATTGCGGATACCGAATACGGCGCGTATCTTACCGCCGCGGTGGCAAGGGGCAACGTAATGGGATGCCAATTCCACCCCGAAAAAAGCGGAAAGGCAGGGCTTTCCATCTTAAAAGCGTTTTGCGAAATGGGAGGGGGAAAATGATGAACCTATTTCCCGCAATTGATATCGTAGGGGGTAAAGCGGTCCGCCTTTATAAAGGGGACTATAGCCAAATGACGGTGTATAACGATAACCCCGTAGAAGTAGCCCAAGATTTTAAGGCGCAAGGCGCAAAATATATGCACCTTGTGGATTTGGAAGGGGCAAAAAGTGGGGAAACCCCCAACTTAGAAACCGTAAGAAAGTTAAAAGAAGCGTTCGGCGGTTTCGTGGAAGTGGGCGGTGGCATCCGTTCTATGGAAGTAATTTACCGCTATCTATCCATGGGGATTGACCGCGTAATTTTAGGTACGGCAGCGGTGGAAAACCCCGCGTTTTTGGAAGAAGCCGTGCGTGTGTATGGGGATAAAATCGCTGTGGGCGTGGATATTAAGGATGGCTTCGTTGCCATTAAAGGTTGGCAGGAAACTTCTTCGCTTGAAGCGTTTTCCTTCCTTCGCCACTTGCAAGCGTTGGGCGTAACCACGGTGATTTGTACGGATATCAGTAAGGACGGCGCAATGCAAGGCACCAACCTTGCCTTATACCAAAAAATGCAAAGCGAACTTGAAATGCAAATTATCGCGTCGGGGGGTGTTTCCACCCTTTCGGACGTGGCAAATTTAAATAGTTACGGCTTGTACGGGGCAATTATCGGCAAGGCGTATTATACCAAAGCGTTTTTATTAAAGGACGCGTTGGAGGTGGCAAAATGATTTCTAAACGCATTATCCCTTGTTTAGACGTAAAGGATGGCAGGGTAGTAAAAGGCGTAAACTTTTCGGGGCTAAACGACGTAAATTCCCCCGTAGCCTTAGGGCAGTATTATTCGGATAACGGCGCGGATGAACTAGTGTTTTACGATATCACCGCATCCAGCGAAAACCGCGCGCTGTTCACGGATATTTTAAGGGAAGTAGCGCGCACCATTTTTATTCCCCTTACGGTAGGGGGCGGTATTAACGCCCTATCCGATTTTGAACGGGTGCTTTCGTGTGGGGCGGATAAAGTAAGCGTTAACTCTGGCGCAATCAAAAACCCCAATTTAATTTACGAAGCGGCAAAGCGGTACGGTAGCCAATGCGTGGTGCTTTCTGCGGACGTAAAACGCGTAAACGGAAAATATACCGTATTTTCTAAAGGCGGCAGGGAAAACACGGGTATGGATGCGATTGAATGGATCGTTCGCGGTGTGGAAAACGGCGCGGGGGAAATCGTCTTAAACTCCATTGATACGGACGGGGTGAAGGGCGGTTTTGATATCCCCATGCTTTCTAGCGTTTGCGAAAGGGTGAACGTACCCGTAATCGCTTCGGGCGGTGCGGGGAACATCCAACACTTTATCGAACTGTTTGAAACCCTTCCCAAGGTAGACGCGGGGCTTGCCGCAAGCATCTTCCACTTTGGGGAAGTGAAAATTAACGACTTAAAAACCGAACTGAAAAAGAAAAATATTCCCGTAAGGATATAGGTAAAAAGAATGAATTTAGACGAATTGAAATTTGACGAAAAAGGCTTAATCCCCGCCATCGTGGTGGACGAAGTAAGTAAAAAGGTGTTAACTTTGGCGTACATGAACCGCGAAAGTTTGGAAATTACCTTAAAGGAAAAGCGCACCTGCTTTTTCTCCCGTTCCCGCCAACAGCTGTGGCGCAAGGGGGAAACCAGCGGTAACGTGCAGGACGTAGTTTCCATTACTGCGGATTGCGATAAGGACGCGCTCACCGTGGTGGTGCGCCCCCACGGCCCCGCTTGCCACACGGGGGAAGAATCCTGCTTTTTTAACCCCGTTTGGGAAAACGAAGACCTTCACGAATTTTCCTTGCAAGGCTTAATGCAAATGCTGGTGGGAAGAAAGGTGGAAAAAAAGGAAGGCAGCTATACCACCTACCTGTTTGAAAAGGGTTTGGATAAAATCTTAAAAAAGGTGGGGGAAGAATGCACCGAAGTTATCATTGCCGCAAAAGCGCAAGATAAAGCGGAAACCATCTACGAAATTGCAGACCTTACCTATCACGTAATGGTTTTAATGATTGAAGCGGGCATTTCTTTAGAAGATATTCACAAGGAATTAGCCTCCCGCCACGTCATTGATAAAAAGGTAAAACAAGAAAAAATGGTGTAATTATGCGCGATTTACACGCTTACACCACCTTTTGCGATGGAAAAAACACCCCCGAAGAAATGGTGCTTGCCGCAATAGAAAAAGGCTTAACTACCTTTGGGTTAGTTACCCACTCCTTTGCCCCCTTTGATACCCAAGTAAACCCCAAACAAGAAAACGTGTGGGCGTTTCAAAGGGAAATGCAAACCTTAAAGGAAAAATACCGCGGTAAAATCAACCTTCTTTGCGGAATAGAGCAGGACGTAGAAACCCCCGATCAAACCAAGGGGTTCGACTACGTAATTGCGGGCGTACACTACCTAAAAGTGGGGGAAACGTATTACCCCGTGGATCATACGGCGGGTAAAGTGCGAAACGCGATAGAAGAAGGCTTTCACGGTGACCCCCTTGCCTTTGCCGAAGCGTATTTTGATAGGCTTTCGAACGCGGTAGATGAAACGGGCGCGGATATTTTGGCGCACCCCGATTTACTGTTAAAGTTTAACGAAGTAGACCCCATTTTCGATACTTCGCACCCAAGGTACCAAAAAGCGATGCTTTCCGCGGTGGAAAAACTTGTGAAAACGGGCGTTTCGTTTGAAGTAAACGTGGGGGCGATTACGCGTGGCTATCGCACCACACCCTATCCCGAAACCCAAATGCTAAACTACTTAAAAAAGATGGGCGCAACCCTTGTTTTGGGTAGCGACGCGCACTCTACTTTAGGCATAGCAAACGGCTTTTCCCGTTGGGAAGCGCTGCTTAAATAACTTTAATAAAGATTAAGGAAGGAAAGAAAAATGAACGTAATTCGCATGATTTCGGATATGGAAACTTTTGAAGATGAAATCAAAGCATTGCAGCGCAACGAAGGTAGTTGTGACGAGGTGTGGTTCGGCATTTATTGGTACACCACGTTAGAAGAACACGAACAGCGCGCGCTCCGTTTCAAAAAAGCAAAGGAAATTGCGGAAGCGGCAGGGTATCGCGCGGTGTTTGAAATGGGTTCTACCTTGGGGCATATTCCCGAATTGCCCGAAAACGAGGTAACCAAGCATTTTAGAAAGTTGACCGATTATAACGGCAAATTTATGCCCGGCGCATTTTGCCCCCGTGGGGAAAATATTCGCGCTTATCAAACGGAGCTAATTAAAAAATACATGCGCTATCAGCCCTTTGCTATGTACATAGACGACGATATGCGTTTGGAATTTAGAAACGGCGTAGGCTACGGATGTTTTTGCGACGAGTGTATCCGCTTATTTAACGAAAAACGGGGTAGCAACTTAACCCGTGCGGAAATCCGCAAAAAGTTCTTAACGGACGGGGAATTCCGCGCCGAATATATCGCGCACAACAACGAAGGGATGGAAGATTACGCCTATACCTTGGCAAAGGCGGCGGCGGAAGTAGCACCCGATTCCTTCGTTGGTTACGAAAACTGTTTTTTAAGCGCGCATAACGGCGGCAATTTGAATCATATTTTCAACGGCTTATACCGTGGCAACGGCAAACCTCCCTTTTCGCGTGGGGGCGCGTTCCACTATAACGACGCACAGCCCCGTAACGTATTGGATAAGGTACTAAATAACTCCCTTCTCAACAAACGCTTGCCCGATTACGTAACCGTACGCCGCCCCGAAATTGAAAACACGGATAATACCTCTATGGGTAAATCCGTTCGCGGTACCATGATGGAAGCCGAACTAAACTTGGCGCTTAGCTGTACGGGTACTTCCTTCCACTTCGTTGGGCAAGAATGTGAAGAAGTTCCCTTTGAAGAACGCTACTTTAAGGCGCTAAGTAAGGAACGCAAGTATTTTGAAGCCATCAAGGCTTGGCGGGAAAGCGGAAAGCTTTGTGGCTTACACCCCTTCGTTGGCGAAGAAGCGCATAAAATTAACTACGTAACCGAAGAAGAATACGATGCGAATAACGGGAAAGTGGATGAAAGCGTTTGGTCTAACGTGCCCAAGGAATGCGGTAGGGAACTGTGGCAAATTGGCTTACCCCTTTCTTACGAGGACGAACGCGCGTATTTACTGCACTCCGCAATGGTAAAATATTTAACGGATGCGGAAATTGAAAAACTGCTTTCTTCCAACGTGCTTACGGACGGGTTAACCGTGTTAGAACTAGAAAAGCGCGGATACGGTAAGGAAATTCCTGTTACTGCGGCGTTTGAAAAACCCGGACGTATGGAAGAATACGTGGAAGAACAAACGGCGCGCGGCATTAAAGGCCGCGGGCATACGGACGGCTTCGTTCCGGGCGCATATCTTACCCTTACCGAAAAAGAAGGGGTTACGGTTACCCCCCTTGCCCTTTCGGAAGGGAAACTGGTGCAAGCGCGCGTTACAACCGCAAAGGGCGGTACGTGGCATATTTGCGGATATTCGCTGTTCCACGTATTCGTTAACGCGAATAGAAGAAGATTTATGCTAAACTCGGCTTGGGCGCTTACGGGTGGCAACGGCGCAATGCTTACCTCCCCCGAACAAGCGGTGGTGCTTCCCCGCGTAAACGCGCAAGGGAAATGCACGGGCGTTTATACCCACTCCATTTCCATTGGGGATAGCGAAGCGCTTACGTACGAAATCGTAAACCCCCAAGGGGAAAACTTCCGTATGCTTACTAGCGAAGGGGAAGAACTTACCCTTACTTACGAAAAACAAGGGGATACGTACGTGGTAACGGCGCCCCCGTTGAAGGCTTATCGTAGCACTCTAATTCTTTGCGAGTAACGGCGGCGTATAACCGTCGCAATACTGTGTCAGCCGTCGTGGTTTGGACCGTCGGATACGATAAGTATACTTCCGCCCCAAACCACTCGGACTTCCTTGTCTTGCTTGGTTCTACACCGCCTAGGTTATAAACTACCTTGTGAGAAAGATTTGAAATTTTAACTAAAACAACGAAAAAGGAACAACTATGAGTAAACGCGTAGTAGTGGGTATGAGTGGGGGCGTGGATAGCAGCGTTGCCGCATACCTATTAAAACAACAGGGGTACGAGGTAATCGGCCTTTTTATGAAAAACTGGGAAGAAACGGAGGATGACGCCTGCACCGCGGAAGCGGACTTTGCGGACGTGCGTCGCGTTTGTTCTACCTTGGATATTCCGTACTACGCGGTCAATTTTTCCAAGGATTATATGGATCGCGTGTTTTCCTATTTCTTAAAAGAATACGCGGCGGGCAGAACGCCCAATCCGGACGTGCTTTGCAACCGCGAAATTAAGTTCGGCCCCTTTAAGGAATATGCCAAAAGCTTAGGGGCGGAACTGATTGCCACCGGGCATTACTGCGATATTTCGCACGAAAACGGGGTGCATAGCTTGTTAAAGGCGGCGGACCAAAACAAGGACCAAACCTACTTTTTAAACCAACTTTCGCAAGCACAGTTAGAAGGGGTACTGTTCCCCTTGGGCAAAATGCAAAAGGGGGAAGTACGGGAAATTGCCGAAAAGTTAGGGCTTTCCACCGCAAAGAAAAAGGATAGCACGGGTATTTGCTTTATTGGGGAACGGAATTTCCGCAACTTCCTAAAAACGTATCTTCCCGCAAAGCCAGGGGAAATCGTAACGTTGGACGGGCGCGTTTTAGGTAGCCACGACGGGCTAATGTACTACACGTTAGGTCAGCGCAAGGGCTTAAATATCGGCGGGCAAAAGAACGACGAAGGCAGATGGTTCGTTGTGGAAAAGGACTTAAAAACCAACCGCTTAGTAATTGCCCACGGCAACGAGGATTTGTTATATTCGGATGCGGCAACCGTTACCGAAATGAATTGGATTCCATCTAAGCCCACCCAAACATCCTTCCGCTGTAACGCCAAATTCCGTTACCGTCAGGATGAACAAGGGGTATCCGTAACCGTAAAGCCGAATGGCGAACTGTTCGTGTTGTTTGATGAAAAACAGCGCGCCGTAACCCCCGGGCAATACTGTGTATTCTATAATGAAACGCAATGCCTTGGCGGTGGGGTAATAACGCAAGCGTATAAGCTGCGTTAAATACAACGTATTTACGGCGCATTTTTGCGTTTACTGCTTTGCGGATTTAACCTTGCGAGCCAAACAAGGTTAGCCAAGCCTAAACCGCTTTGCGAGCCTTAAACTGCTTGTAACTACCTTGTATTAAGGTTTTAGATAACTCGTTTTTAGGTATAACAAAAGGAGAAAACCATGCAAAAAATTGCAAAATTTATGCGCGTATCCAAGGAAAACTTCGCGCAAGCGATGCTAGAAGAATTTGGGGTACAAAATGCAGAGGTATGCGAAGTATCTTTGCCCAAACGCGCCACTATGGGTAGCGCGGGGTACGATTTTTACGCGCCCGCTTCCTTTACCCTTGCCCCGGGCGAAACGGTGAAAGTTCCCACGGGCATTCGCGCGAACATTGAAAACGGATGGGTGCTGATGATCTTCCCCCGCAGCGGGCTTGGGTTTAAGTACCGCTTGCAACTGGATAATACCGTGGGGGTAATTGATAGCGATTACTTCGGCGCGAAAAACGAAGGGCATATCTTCGTAAAAATTACCAACGACGGAAAAACGGGCAAAACCCTTACGGTAAATAAAGGGGAAGCCTTTTGCCAAGGGGTGTTCTTACCCTTTGGAATAACGGAGGACGACGCCGCCGAAGGGATTCGCGAAGGCGGTTTTGGTTCTACCACGAAATAAGGAGTTTACGGATATGGAACAACAAGAAAACGCGTTGTTAGAGGAAGCGCAAGAATCCGCGCCCGCGCCAACGAAAGCGGAAAAAGTAAAAAACTACCTAAAAACCGCGGTTGCCTTCGTTAAAAAGTGGGAAATTTTCTTCTTTTTGGCGCTTATTAGCGTGTTTGCCGTTATTTTACGCGTAAAACTGTTCGATTATTGGTCGGGGGATATGTGG
>JAZUCI010000103.1:0-4851 GCA_045639045.1 Christensenellaceae bacterium | reverse complement strand
AGCCCCTTGGCTATTAGCCGTAAGGGGAAGGCTACCGCCACTAAAGAAGCGGTTAAAGAACTTGCCACGCGCATACCCGTAACGGGTAAGGCGGAAGCAAATAGGGGGCGAAAAGTGCCTTTGGGGGAGTGTAGACCGCCCCCGTTTTTTTTGAATAGGAAAATCGCCATACTAAAGGAGCAAAAGGAAGCCAAAGTAAGGGCAAGGGTAATAAGTCTTGCGCCCGAAAACGCGTCTTTTGCAAAAAACAGGAAAAAACTGCCCAAAGCGACCAGTAAAATTTCTTCTACAAGTTCTATAATCGCAAAGGCGGTAAAACGGCTATTCCCCCAAAATTTGGCGCGCAGTACCGCGTAAACCGAGCAAAAAATCAACCCCGGGGAAAGAATTAAAAGCAAGGAAACGCACCTTGCATCCGTAAACAAAACCCCCAAGCGGTTTTTTAAAAGCAAAAAAAGAAAACAAACGATTCCCCCGTAAATCAGCACGGATAGTACGCCCGCGGTAATCACGCCGCGTTCCTTTCGTTCTTGCCCTTCCGCGCGGTATTTAATGGAAAGGCGGGCAACCGCGCCGGGAATCCCCGAAACCGCTACGGATAAAAAAACCGAAAAAACCGAAAGGGTAATGTAGTAATGCCCCATACCTTCCGCGCCAAGTTTGCGGGATAAAATCACGCGGTATAAAAACCCAAAGGCGCGTTCTAATACCGAAAGTAGGGTTACGATGAACGCCGATTGCAAAAGGGCGTTTTTTACGTTCAATTTCGCCATACCGTAGTGTATGAAAGGGGGCGCGCAGTTATGCCTTGCGAATACGAAGGGCGGGCGTTGCATATAACGGAATATTGAAATAAGGAAGGGGGTAAGGGAATGGTTTATCGCGCGTCAAAGGGGATTTCCGCTTTGGATTTAGCCGCGCTTTTTGGCGAAAGCGTAGAAGAAGTTGCGCTGAAAATAGGGGGCGCGTTTTTGGAAGAAGGGCAGTACGTCCGTTTGGAAAGGGGAAATCGGGAATATCGGCGGGCGGAAGAAGGGGATATCCGCGCCTTGCAAAAAAGCGGGGCGGATTACGCCGCCGCTTGTAAAAAATACCGCGTTCCATTTTTATATTTGGGAATGCCTATGGAAAAATAGTGGAAAAATAAAAGCGGAGAAAATTCTCCGCGGAAAAGAAAAAGAGCAGCGCGTTTTGCGCTGCCCTTTTGTTGTTAAGGGGAATTATTCGCCCTTTTCTTCGGTTTCGGTTGCGGTTTCTTCCGCTACGGTTTCTTCTGCTACGGTTTCTTCCGCTACGGTTTCTTCCGCCACGGTTTCTTCCGCAGTTGCTTCTGCTTCGGCAGCGGCATTAGCAGCGGCTTCTTCTTCCGCCTTTTTAGCAGCTTCTTCCGCAGCGATGCGTTCTTCTTCTGCTTTTCTAGCGGCTTCTTCCGCAGCGATGCGTTCTTCTTCCGCCTTTCTAGCAGCTTCTTCCGCAGCGATGCGTTCTTCTTCTGCCTTTCTAGCGGCTTCTTCCGCAGCTAAGCGTTCTTCTTCCGCTTTCTTTCTTGCGGCTTCACGTTTTTCAGCGATGCGTTGCGCTTGGCGTTTTCTTGCGTCTGCATCAAAGTGACCGCCCACGCGCGTTTTCTTATTTCTAGACAAGCGCGATTTAAAGGAGCGAACGATTACTACAACGAGAACGAAGATAAGGATAAGCGCGATGAGTAAGGAGGACATCCAAAGAAGCGCCGAGGGATCGATGCTTGCTTTGCAAGAAGTACCGTCCGTTACGGGTTCGTCTTCTTCGGGTTCTTCGTCTACGACAACGATATCCAATTCGGTGTAATCAAAGAAGGTTGCGTAGGTGGTGGGCATATAAACGATAGAAGCTTCGGGGTCTTCGGTTTCGTTTTCCAACTTGTCGCGCGTGTAGTTGATTACGCCTGCGCTTTCCGCGGTTAAGCCGTAAGCATCCATGTACGCTTCTTTTACAAGTTTCATATTCGCTTCGGAAACGGTTTCTTGCGCGAAGTCTTGGAAGAATACCGCGCCGGTGGACCAGCCCGTTTCTACCGAAGTTGCGTTTCTATCGCCGTTCCAAACTTCCGCGCGATAGGTAACGGCGGTGTCGCCCGTGGTTACGTAGAAGCTAAGAAGCATCCAACCATCCCCAAGGTCAACGAGTTCGGGGGTGTTTTTCACGTTCAAGCCTGCGGTTTCGCCAATCGATAAAACGAAGGATTGATTGCTTGCTGCGTTGGTATCGCTTGCGGGAACTTCCATCACTTTAACCGCGTAGGGGTTTTCCGCCTTTAAGTCTGCGGTGGTTAAGTAGAAGAACGCTTTTGCGTCTTCACCCACAACCTTCACGCGTACGCTAATTTGATAGGAGGTGTTTGCCGCAAGGGTTTTGTTTGCGGAAACGTAACCGAAGGAAGCGCCTTGACGGTTGAAAATCATCAAGGGGTTGTTGCCGATCATTTTCGCGCTCCAATCTTTCAGGAGTTCGGTTTCCGCGCTGTTCAAGGATTGAACGAATTGGTAGTTGTTCCAATATGCGGTGTTTACCATACCGCTTACGGTTTTGCTACCGTCGAATTCCGAAGTGCCGCCAATGTTCAGGCAGTTGCCCGAAACGGGCTTCCAAGAGGAGGGCGCTGCGGGTTCTTTGGTAAAGGTGTTGTCGTTAGCAAAGTAGGAATCAAAGCCCGCGCTTGCCGTGGTGGTGTAAGAACCGGAGAATAAGTCTACTTTCTTATTCGTGGTGGTGGAAGTGGAAGCCGCCGCGTATTGCGCGGAGGTGATATCGTACATCGTTGCGTTGGTAAACGCCGCCCAACCTTTGGTAAAGTCTAAATCCGTAAGGTTGGTTACGTCCGTTGCGCCCAAAGCGTAACGAAGGCCTACTTCCATGCTTTCCGCGGTGTTGTTGCGGATAAAGAAGTTGTATTGCGTCCAACCGTCCCAGAAATAGTTCTTATCTTTGGAATGATCGGTGGTGGAGGTGTTGATGTTTGCGTGTACGTTGTAAACGTAATCGCTTGCATCATCCGCGTTTTCGGGAATGGTAATCAAGGAAACGCTTGCGCCTTGCGTACCAACCAAAGCGGAGGTTTTAACGAATACGGAAATTACCTTGCAAGTATTTGCGGGAATTTCGTAAGAATTCGAAAGGGAGAAATAGGAGGTGGGGATAGCGTTTTGAATCATCAAAATGTTGCTATCGGTTGCAAAGGGGAATTTTTCAAAGCCCGCTGCATCCACAGCCTTTGCTTGTTCAAGGGAAAGGAGACCCTTAACACCGGTTGCGTCAACGGGCGCGTCGCTACCCGCGGTTGCTTTGGTGTTGGTGGGGGCGGTTACGCTGTTTGCCGCCAAAAGGTTGGTGCTGGCAGAAGCAAAGTTGATTGCCGTAACCTTTTCCGCGTCGTAGTTCACCGCCGCTTGCGTGCCCGTTAAGGACGCGTTTACGTTGTTAGCGGTTGCGGTAGCGGTAAGGTAATCGTTACGGCTTACGTATTCCATGGTAAGTTCGTCAAAGAACGCGTAACCTTCTGCAAATTCGGTACGAAGGGTAGCCGTACCTTTGCCAAGGCCAAGGGTTACGTATACGGTGGTTGCTTGGAATTGGGAGCCCGCCAAGTATAAGGTAACTTCCTTCCACGCGCCAAAGGTGTTGATGTTTTTAACAGCAACCGAATCGTAGGTTACCGAAGAACCTGCCGAAGTTACCGCGCTGGTGGAAGAAACGGTTACGTTTGCGCCTACGTTGCTGCCAAGTACCGCGTCGTTTCCGTTTACGTCCTTAATCCCGGTGGTGTAAACCCATACCGAAATTTTAGCGTAGGAGTTTGCCGCTAAAGAAACCGAAGAAGCGGTGGTGTAACGGAGCGCGGTGGGTTTGCCGTTGTGCAACATCAACGCGTGCGTTCCTAAATCTTCTTCACTATCGGTAACTGCGGGGCATTTGCCGGGATTTTTATCCGTTGCAAGGCCGATATCCGCATGGTCGCCGAACGTAGCGGCTAAATCTACGATACCCGAAGCGCCGCTGGTAGATTCGTCGGGCGCTTTGTACGAAGAGCTTAAATTGTAGTCGTAGGACTTATTGAAACTTGCTACGGAGGTTAAAGGATAGGAAACGGTTTCCCCTTCCTTCTTTTCGCCAACGTTTTCAAAGTCCCCGTTTGCGATAAGCAATTCACGTTTTTCTTCGGTAGTAGAAACCGAAGGGCTGGGGGTAACCGAAGGCGCGGGATTGCCACCGCCTTCACAACCCGCAGTTAACGCGAGTGCAAAGATAAGCATAACGGAAAGGAAAATTCCCGTTAAGCGTTTCCAAGTGCTGTGTTTTACATTGTTCGTCATAATCTTTCACCTATAACAAATAGATTTTTGGTTAGCATACACTATTGTAATACAATTTGCTTCAAAAAGCAATAAAAAAAAGGCGAAAAAAACGAAAAACCGACGATTATTTTTGAAAAAAATACCAAAATAAGAAGTATGAGCAAAAAAAAGGACAAGCGAACGGCTGTTTTCAGCGGTGGAATAACGGGATTCATTAACGGGTTTTTCGGCGGCGGCGGGGGAATGGTGTGCGTCCCCGTGCTTACGGGCGCGTTAAAATTGACGCAAAAACAAGCGCACGCCACCGCCATTTTCTTTATTTTACCCCTTTCGGCGGTAAGCGGAATTTTCTACGCGGCGGTGGGCGCCTTTCCCCTTTTTGGCTGGTGGGTGGTTTTGGGCGTTGCCATCGGCGGCGCGGTGGGGGCGTGTTTGCTTGGTAAAATTAGCGAGCAAGCAACCGCTTGGGCGTTTACCGCCGTAATGGGGCTTTCGGGGATATATTTACTGTTGTTTTAGG
>JAZUCI010000102.1:0-10914 GCA_045639045.1 Christensenellaceae bacterium | reverse complement strand
AATAGATTAAGATGGAGAGAAGAATATGGAAGATCTTGAGCTGGTAAAAGCGTTAGAAGATCCAGTTGGGCCCATTGACGTGGTTTTGGATACGGACGCGTATAATGAAATTGACGATCAGTACGCAATCGCGTATATGTTAAAGAATGCGGATAAATTAAACTGCAAAGCCATTTACGCCGCGCCATTTTTTAACAACCGTTCCACTTCGCCCGCAGATGGGATGTATAAGAGTTACGAGGAAATTTTAAAGGTTCTAGATTTGTGCGATAGGAACGATCTTCGCGATAAGGTGTTCAAAGGTTCTACCTGCTATCTAAAAGATGAAAAAACACCCGTTATCTCGGATGCGGCCAAACATTTAGCCGCCCTTGCCGCAACGTATAGCAAGGAAAAACCATTATACGTGGTGGAAATTGCCGCTATTACGAACGTGGCTTCTGCTATTTTGTTGGATCCAACCATTATTGATAAAATCGTCATCGTATGGTTAGGTGGACATGCGTTGGAATGGCCGAATAATATGGAATTTAACTTGCATCAAGACGTGGCGGCGGCAAGAATTGTGTTTGGGTGTAAAGCACCCCTTGTACAGTTGCCGTGTATGGGTGTTGTTTCCGCCTTTGATACCACGAAGCCTGAGCTAGAGGCTAGGTTGTTGGGTAAAAACAAACTTGCTGATTATCTTGCGAAAAACACCTTTGATTATATGAAGCATTTGCCCGAAAACGTGGCTTGGAGTAGGGCTATTTGGGACGTAACCGCGGTAGCGTGGCTACTAAACGAGGGGGGAAGATTTATGAGTTCCCGTATCATCCACGCGCCTATTCCCGAATACGATCATCACTATGCAAAAAGCGAAAATACACATTTTATGCGGTACGTTTATTATATTGACCGCGCAGCACTTTTTACCGACTTGTTTGATAAACTTACGAAATAACGTTTGATAAAAATTATGGGATACAAATACGAATTACACACGCACAACAAAATTGCAAGCCGTTGCGGTGGCTATACGCCCGAAGAATTGGTAACCACGTTCGTTGAGCAAGGCTATACGGGGATTGCCGTTACCGATCACTTTTTTAACGGTAATACCTCAGCCCCAGGGAAGGAATTTCCCTGGAAATACCGCGTGGAAAAATATTGCGAAAGCTACGAATTGGTGAAAAAAGAAGGAGATAAACGCGGGTTGGACGTGTTTTTTGGCTTTGAATATACCGCCCCGTCTTTTTCTTCTTTGGATAGTCACGCTGGTACGGATTTCTTGGTGTTTGGAATTGATAAAGAATGGCTAATTCAAAACGGTGGGGACGTTGCCGAGGTGTCTACAACCGAATATCTAAATAGGTGTCGAAAAGCGGGGGGAACGGTAATTCAAGCGCACCCCTTTCGCCTTGCTAGGGAATATATGAATCACATCAGCTTGTTTCCCGACTGTGTGGACGGCGTTGAAGTTTTGAACGGCAATCCCAATACGCTGGGAATTCCCAACGATCTTGCTAGGGCTTACGCCGAAAAAATGGGATTTTTTATGACGGCAGGCACGGATATTCATCATAACCATACGGCGAATCTTTGCGTAACCGAACTTGACCGTCGCGTTAAGGACGTTTTCGATTTAATTAGCGCGCTTAAGGAAGGGAAACAAAAATTATATATCACGCCGAACTTAAAATACGTTCCCTAACGTATTTGATAAAATCGGTATAAAATCAAACGGTAAGCCAAAGCGAAAATTTTACGTTTTGGCTTGTTTTTTTGTGTAATTCACACTTTTTATATTAAAATGAAAGGAAAATTTGAAAAATGTATTGTAAAGGTAAGTGAATTATGCTATAATTCATAAGGAAAAGTTTTCAAAAAAGGGGAAAACTATGAAATTATCACAAAGGGTGAAACTCTTTATAATTTTAGGCGCGGAATTTTTGGCGGTGGTTGTTTTGCTACTGCTTATTTTCCTTGCGGGCAAACAGTCCTACACGGTGCGATTTGACTTAAACGGAGGCACGTTGATTAGCGGTGATTTGGTGCAAAGCGTACGCCAAGGCGGAAACGCTACGGCGCCCACGGTTACCAAGGAAGGGCACTATTTCTTAAAATGGAGCGAATCGTATAATAAGGTAACGAAAAATATCGTGGTCGAGGCTATTTGGGAATATGAAACCACGCCCGGGATACAATATAACGTGATTTCTAACACGAATTATTGCACTATATCCGGTTGCTATAAGGGGATGCAAGGGGACGTATATATCGGCGCGTATTTTGATGGAAAAAAGGTCCTTGGTATTGAGGACGGCGCTTTTGAAAATTGCGCAGGTATTACCAACGTGTATTTGCTGGACGGTATTTTTAACATCGGCAAAAACGCCTTTGCGGGTTGCTCCTCGTTAAAGAGTGTAGATCTGCCCGAAACGGTTGCGGAAATTGGCGAAGGCGCCTTTAAAAATTGTTCCGCCTTAACTGAAATTGTGCTGCCTGAAGCGTTGCAAACGCTTGGCAATAATGCTTTTGAAAACTGTTCCGCCTTAACTTCTTGTAAATTTAATTCTTCCTTAATCACGGTGGGAAACAACGCTTTTAAAAACTGCACTTCCTTGAAGGAAGTGGAAATACCCGAAAGCGTTCTTACTTTAGGGAAATCCTCCTTCCGTGATTGCGCGGCTTTGGAAAAAGTGATTTTACACGAAGGGCTAACCGAAATTGGCGAGTACGCGTTTTATAATTGCGAGGATTTAGAAGAGTTGACCGTTCCCAATTCCGTTTTGTTTGAAAAGGTGGGTGTGAATGCCTTTCTAAATACAAAACTGGAATTCGACGTGGAATATCCCGTAGAAAAACCGTTAATTATCGGGCCTATCATTCGCCCGCCCCGAAAAGATTTTATTGAAAATCTTGAAAAAATTCCCGTAAAAAACGTGTTAGAGATCGCAAAAAATCCCCTTTTTGCGAAACCCATTTTAGATAAAAACGAACTCCTTAAAAATTGATAGAGGGGTAGTTTTATGGATATGATTTTGATGCTAGTTTTACTAGCCGCCATATATTTTACTTCTTTAATATTAATTTGTCTGTACCGTACTAGAATCAACGTAAAAATTGGGAATTGGGTGTTCATTGGGGTAGATATTGTTTTTTACTTTCTTTGGAATCTTGGCATGTACGAAAGTAATTGGAAAAACGATATTTACAACACCTTGGCAAATATCAGTCCCATGATTTTTACCGTAATACCGCTAACGTGTGTTCTTAACGAAAAAGCAAAGAAGTGGGTGCATAATGCCATTGCCTTTTTATGGGTAGGGATGTTCGTTGCGCTGTTTATCAGTCCGCAAAGCCATTACGTTGCTAATTTTGGCGCGAAAGCAAACCTTGTTTACACGGGGGAAGCGCTCTGCCATTTAACGGCTTCTTTGTTTGGTATTTATTTAATTTTAACTAAACAGGTACAAATTACTTTTCAAAGTTGGTATAAGTCTCTATCCTTCTTGTACGCCGTAATTTTGTGGGGCGTTTTATGTAATTTTGCTTTCCATTTGGATAATTTCGGTATGAATCCGTACGGCGATTATTCTATCTACTTTATCGATATTTTCGGTTCGTTTACTGCAACTTTCCTTGCTTATCTGCTGGGGGTATTGCTCGTCGTTACGTTGGGGATGCAGGCTGGAATGCTACTTGATCGCCTAACCAAGCCGAAAACCGCTATCATTGCAAATGAGGGCAAAAATTTAGCTGTTCAGCAAAATTCGGCAGAACAACAAGGCGCCGATGCAAACGATACTTTTTTAGATTAAAGTTTTGGGTTTGTTTTCTTGTAAGATAAAATGGATTAATAAATAAGTTGTTAACGATATTTTAAGCCTTCGTTTGTTGCAAAAACGGGGGCTTTCTTCTTGTCTTTTTAGCGCAAAAATCCTTTGTTTTAGGTAAAATATCCTAATTTCTTTTTGGAAAACTGCATAATTCTTAAAAATATGCACTCAAATGCATAAATATAAGCAAAAATCTTATAAATATCAAAAAAATATTCTAAAAAAATGCATATTACTGCATAAAATCGCTTGCCAAATATCGAAAAAAAATGTATAATGTTAGCGAAGCAAAATTGGGGGTGTGTTTTGCGCCCCGAAAGGAACATCATGAAAACGGTTTTTATTGACGGTAAGGCAGGAACAACGGGCTTAAGAATTGAAGAACGTCTTTCGCAAAGAAAGGACGTAACGATTGTTTCTTTACCCGAAGAATTTAGAAAAGATTCTGAAAAAAGAAAAGAAATTATTAACGATTCGGATATCGTATTTTTATGTTTGCCCGATGCCGCCGCAAGAGAGGCGGTTGCAATGGTAGAAAACCCGAACGTAACGGTTATTGATGCTTCTACCGCCCACCGAACGATGGAAGATTGGGCGTACGGATTCCCCGAATTATCCCATGCATTCCGCGAAAAGGTAATTGCGTCTAATCGTATTGCCGTTCCCGGTTGCCATGCAAGCGGATTCATCGCTTTGGTTTATCCCTTAATTGAAAGCGGGGTATTAGATAGAAGCGAACTTCTAACCGCGCACTCCATAACGGGGTACAGCGGCGGTGGAAAGGGGATGATTGCGGAATACGGTGATGAAAATCGCAGTCCGCTTTTAAGCGCGCCTAGGCAATACGGCATCGCGCAAGCGCATAAGCATTTACCCGAAATGGTTAAAATGACGGGGTTAGAAAACGCCCCCGCGTTTATGCCTATCGTTGCTGATTTTTATTCGGGTATGGAAGTTACCGTTCCATTGTTTGCTAAACAAATTAAAGGCGGCGTTGAAGCGGTAAAAGACGCGTATCGAAAAAAATATCAAGGCCCTATCGTAACGTTTAAAGAGGGCGCGGATGAAAACGGATTTCTTTCCGCGGGCGCGCTTTCGGGTAAGGACGGTATGGAAATTCAAGTTTTGGGCAACGAAGACCGAATTTTGCTTGTGGCAAGATACGATAACCTTGGAAAGGGTGCTTCGGGCGCGGCGGTAGAATGTTTGAACTATAAATTAGGGTGTTTACCCACCGAAACCTTGGTTTTATAACGGAGAAAAAGTATGAAGATGATTGATGGCGGCGTTTGCGCTGCAAAGGGTTTTACTGCAAGCGGTGTGCACGCTGGAATTCGTAAAAATAGAGCGAAAAAGGATTTGTCCTTAATTTATTCGGAAGTTCCCGCCACGGCAGCAGCAGTTTACACAACCAACCTTGTTAAGGGGGCGCCCCTTTTGGTTACCAAAGAAAATTTGGCGGGTGGTGTTGCGCGCGCAGTTATTTGCAATAGCGGTAACGCGAATACTTGCAATGCAAACGGCGTTGAAATTGCCCGCGAAACTTGCGTTCTTTTAGCAAAGGAATTAAACGTTTCGGATAAGGAAATCGTGGTTGCTTCCACGGGGGTTATTGGTCAACCTTTAGATATTACTCCCATTAAAAATGCAATTCCTGATTTAGTAAAAGGCTTGGGGGACAATAGCGCCGAAGCGGCGGAAGGTATTATGACCACCGATACTGTTAAAAAGGAAGTTGCCGTTTCCTTTACCGTTGGTGGCAAGGAATGTAAAATCGGCGGCATTGCGAAGGGGTCGGGTATGATTCATCCCAATATGGCAACGATGCTTGTTTTTATTACGACGGACTGCAATATTTCTTCTGCAATGTTGCAAAAAGCGCTTTCCTCTGATATCGAAAACACCTTTAATATGGTTAGCGTGGATGGGGATACGTCCACCAACGATATGGTAACCGTTTTGGCGAACGGACTTGCTGGTAACGCGCAAATTACCGAAGAAGGCGAAGATTTTGCCGCGTTTATGCAAGCGTTAAACACCGTAACCGTGTACCTTTGCAAAAAGATTGCAGGGGATGGGGAAGGCGCTTCTAAAATGTTGGAATGCGAAGTTTACGGCGCAAGCGATGAAAAAACTGCAAAAATCACCGCAAAAAGCGTTATTTGCTCCTCTCTTGTGAAGGCCGCGATGTTCGGATCGGATGCAAACTGGGGCAGGGTTCTTTGCGCTATCGGTTATAGCGGCGCAAAGGTGGACGTAAATAAGATTGACGTTTCTTTCCGTTCTTGTAAGGGGGAAATCCCCGTTTGCCGTATGGGCGCGGGAATTGATTTTTCGGAAGAAATCGCAAAAGAAATTTTATTGGAAAACGAAATCGTAATTTCCGTTAATTTGAACAGTGGAAACGCAAAAAGTGTTGCTTGGGGTTGCGATTTAACCTACGAATACGTAAAAATTAACGGGGATTATCGCACTTAAGGAGGTCGATATGGATTTGCATCTAACTAACGCAGGGCGTGCGGAAATATTAACCCAAGCCCTTCCGTATATCCAAAAATATTACGGGAAAGTTGTCGTGATTAAATACGGCGGAAACGCTATGATTAACGAAACGTTAAAGCAGCAAGTAATGGAAGATATCGTCCTTCTACACCTTGTTGGCATCAAAATCGTTTTGGTGCACGGCGGTGGTCCCGAAATTACCGAAACCTTGCAAAAGGTTGGCAAAACTACCGAATTTGTGGGCGGTTTGCGCGTTACGGATAAGGAAACGGTGGACGTAGTACAAATGGTACTTGCAGGCAAAATTAACAAAAGCTTGGTTAATCTTTTGGGCTTGAAGGGTGGCAAGGCGATCGGTCTTTCGGGTTTAGACGGAAGAATGATTCGCGCCAAGATGAAGGACGAACGCTTGGGTTACGTTGGTAACGTTGTGGACGTTGACGTTTCTCCCATTCAAGACCTTTTGGAAAAGGATTATATTCCCGTCGTTTCTACTTTGGGTTGTGACGACGAAGGGAACGTATATAACATCAACGCGGATACTGCAGCTGCTTATATTGCGGGAAAAATGAATGCTTCCCGTTTAATTATGATGACGGATATCGAAGGAATTTTGCGTGATAGAAATGACCCCAAGTCCTTAATTCCTTTAATTGATCTAAAAGAAGCGGACGAACTGTTTAAGGAAGGGGTTATTTCGGGCGGAATGATTCCCAAAGTGGATTGCTGTATCACCGCAATTCATAAAGGTGTAAAAAAAGTAATTATATTGGACGGACGCGTTCCGCACGCATTGTTGATTGAAACCATGACGGACGAAGGCGCCGGGACCATGGTTGTGAAGGAGAGAAAAGATGGAAATGACTTCTAAGTTTCGCCATGAAGCCTTTCTTGCCGATACTTACAACCGCTTTCCCGTACAAATCGTAAGGGGGAAGGGTTCCCTTTTATACGATGAAAAGGGGAATGAGTATATTGACTTTAACTCCGGAATTGCGGTTAATACGTTTGGTATGTGTGATGACGAATGGATGGCGGCGGTGACCGCGCAAATGCAAAAGTTTCAGCACACTTCTAACTTGTTTTACAGTAACCCCGCGGCGGAACTTGCCGAAAAGCTTTGTATGCGTACGGGCGCAAAGCGGGTATTCTTCTCCAATTCGGGCGCGGAAGCGAACGAATGCGCGCTAAAAATAGCAAAAAAATTCGCGCTTTACAGAAAAGGGGAAGGTAATCACACGATTATTTCCATGCAAAGCAGCTTTCACGGTAGAACTATGGCAACCTTGGCTGCTACCGGGCAGGAAGCGTTGCACGATGATTTCTTACCTTTGCCCGAACGCTATATTTACGTTCGTCCCAACGATACCATGGCCTTAAATAAGGCGATGAACGAAAACGGCGTTGCTGCGGTTATCGTGGAAATCGTACAAGGTGAAGGTGGCGTAAAACCTTTAGAACAAGCGTTTTTAAAAAGCATAGAAGCGTTTTGTAGGCAAAAAAGCGCGGTATTTATTATCGATGAAGTGCAAACGGGAAACGGAAGAACGGGTTCCTTGTTTGCTTACGAACAGTACGGCTTAAAGCCGGACGTGGTAACCACGGCAAAAGGATTGGGCGGTGGGCTCCCCATTGGGGCTACGTTACTGTTTAGTAAGGTGGAAGACGCATTAACTCCCGGATCCCACGGTTCCACCTTTGGTGGAAACCCCTTGGCTTGCGCCGGTGCGCTTTCTATTTTGAATCGTATTGACGACGAGTTGCTTGCGGACGTTCGTAAAAAATCCAAGTATTTAATGGATAAATTTAGGGATGCGGAAGGGGTAAACTTTGTAACGGGGCTTGGGCTTATGATTGGCATTGATACCAAACTTCCCGTATCCGAAATACTGGATAACAGTATTTCTTTGGGTGTTTTACCTATTCGCGCAAAGGAAAGAATTCGTATTTTGCCCCCGTTAAACATTCCCTTTGATCTATTAGAAAAGGGGTCGGACTTATTGCTAAAGGCAATTCGCGGAGAACACGCATGAAGAATTTAGGATTTTTAAAAGGAAAAGATTTTTTAAAGCTGTTAGATTTTTCTTCTGAAGAAATTGAAAAGTTGATTTTTTTGGCTGCGGATTTTAAAAAGAAGAAAAAATCGGGCAAGCGTCACGAATATTTAAAGGGAAAGAATATCGCCCTTATTTTTGAAAAAACCAGTACGCGTACCCGTTGCAGCTTTGAGGTAGCTGCATACGACCTTGGTATGGGCGTTACCTATTTAGATTCCCAAGGCTCGCAAATCGGCAAAAAGGAAAGCATTGCGGATACCGCGCGTGTGTTGTCGGGGATATACGACGGCATTGAATACCGCGGGTTTGGTCAAAATTTAGTGGAAGAACTTGCCGCCTATGCTTCCGTTCCCGTTTGGAACGGTCTTACAAATGAATTTCACCCCACCCAAATCCTTGCGGATTTCTTAACGATTTACGAACGGTTTGGGAAGTTGAAGGGGGTTAAACTTGTTTATATGGGGGATGCTCGGTATAATATGGGCAATTCTCTTATGGTTGGCGCTGCAAAAATGGGTATGGATTTCGTTGCGTGCGCGCCTAAAAAATACCAACCTGCGGAAGATCTTGTAAAAACTTGTAAGGAAATTGCCGCGCAAACGGGCGGATCTATCACCTTGGAAACGGATCCCTTAGCGGCAGTAAAGGGTGCAAACGTAATTTATACGGACGTTTGGGTTTCTATGGGGGAACCGGTTAGTGTTTGGGAAGAACGAATTAAAGAGCTTTCTCCCTACCAAGTAAACGCTACGCTTATGAATGCCGCGGCGAACAACGCCGTGTTTATGCACTGCTTACCCGCGTTTCACGATATGAAAACCACGGTGGGTAAGGAAATGGGTGAAAAGTTCGGTAGAACGGAAATGGAAGTCACGGACGAAGTGTTTGAAAGCGAAAGATCCATCGTGTTCCAGGAAGCGGAAAACCGTATGCATACCATTAAGGCAGTTATGGCTGCAACGCTTTAATTTAAGCGTGGAGAAGCGTTAGTTATAAATTTTTAATTCGACGGGATTTTACCCGTCGTTTTTCCGTATATGTATTGATAAAACGCTTAACTTGTGTTATTATATATCTATAAGGAGAAAACGTTATGCGGCTGATACTTAAAAAGATATTGCTTTCCACACTATTGCTACTTGCTTGCGCCGTATTTGCGGGATGTTCTTTGCCGCAAATTGAGGTTCCCGGTGCTTCGGATAAAAAAGGCGGCCCGTACACGGTTAAGGTGTATAGTTGCGTGCAAGATGCGCAAACGGGGGCATACGTGGAAACTCTTGTTGGAACGCATTCGATAGAAAAGGGCGGGGAATTCACGGCAACGCCTTCTATTCCTCAATACCACGTGTATAACTCGCAAAGAAGCGTTGCTTTCGTAACGAACGTAAGTAAAGACCAAATGATTAAGTTGTATTACGATTGCGAAACGTGTACGGTAACGTTTCTTTCGGGCGGTGGGCAGTTTGTTTCGGGAAGTGAGACCCAAGTTTTAAGAAAGGGGCAAACGCCTGCTCCGCCCACATACGCGCGCGCTGGATATTCCTTCGTTGGGTTTGACAATGAAGTGTGCCCCGTTTATGAAGATACTTTTTTAACGGCGGTTTGGGAAATAGAAAAGAATTATTTAACTTTGCAAGTTCCCGCTGGCGCGCTAATTTTGGATTCGGCTTACGAAAAGACCTCTACGTCGGGTAATTGGGTATATCATAGGGAAATTACCGCAGAAAGCGAATTTTCCCTTCCTACGCCGTATTACGACGGGGGAACATTCCTTGGGTGGAAATACAATCTTGCGGATGAGGAGGTTGTTACTGCCGTTTCCCGTGGAACAACTCGCTCCATAACGCTTTATGCGGATTTTGGCGAAACGCCATAGTTGTTGGCTTATAAAAATTAGCCAATGAATTAAAACAATGGAATAAAGCCCCGTACAAGGAATTGCGCGGGGCTTTATTTGGTAAATTAACCAATTTTTAGCGTTTTGTGTTGTTCTTATATTGCTGGGTTGCGAGATGTTGTTGGTGACCTTTTCATTATTTGTAGAATTTTTGTATATTTATCTTTGGACTCTAAAAACGGTAATCGGATACATTTTAAGCCATTTTCCTAAAATTGCTATTAGAATGATTTATATTTCTGCTTTGTGATATACTAATATTGTAAACGGTATTCATACTCCTTCCCGTTTTGGGTGTAGAGGGTAGGGTAATCGCGTTACTCGTAGGAGAAATTTGCTATTTGTTATTTTATATTTATTAGGCATCCCTATTTTGGGGTGTCTGTTTTTTTGCAAAAAATTTTAAATCATTTTTACCACATTATTTTTTTATGGGGCTCGTCATCGAATGTTTGTCTGCAAAATTCGTTGTAAATTTTTTTGATTTTTTAATTTAAGTCTACATTTTTCTTTTAGCTTAAATCAATGTTGTTTAATTTGTTCAAAATATATTTGTACAAATTAAAAACAATTTTAATTTAATAAAATTTTATCAGTAGGTAATTTAACGGGGTGGGATTAAGTTAATCAGAAAAAT